>NZ_JPIM01000077.1 GCF_000735195.1 Chloroflexus sp. MS-G | reverse complement strand
CACTAGCAGGGGCAGGTTCTAAACCCACCCCTACTCAAGCTTAGGGTCATCTTATTTCACAAATGCCGCGTGTATCGCCCGGACAGCAGTATCGGCGTCGGGTTCGGCAACGACCAGTGAGATGTTATTTTCGGTACTACCCTGGGCAATTGCGATCACGTTCACACCTGCTTTCCCCAGCGCTCCAAACACCTGACCGGCAATGCCCGGTGTTCCGCGCATTCCGGAGCCTACCACTGCTACGATGACAACCGGTGCGATAATGCCGATATGCTCAACATCGTGGGCGGCGAATTCGCGGTCGAGTTCGCAGCGCAACTCCCGCACAACTCGCTCGGCTTCTTCACCCGGTATCGCGAAGCAGACACTCTGTTCACTACTCGCCTGTGAAATGAGCAGAATGTTCGCTCCCACTCTGGCAACGGCGCCAAAGATGCGTGCGGCCACGCCGGTAAGGCCCAGCATTCCCGGCCCGCCAACTGTAATTAGACTCAGCCCCTTAATTGCAGTAATTGCTCGTACACTTTCGCCATCGCCTTCGGCATCGATCAGTGTGCCGGGATGGCTCGGATTAAAAGTGTTGCGAATCCGGATCGGAATGCGCCGGTGAACCAGCGGTTGTACCGTCTTGGGGTGCAGCACATTAGCGCCGTAGTAAGCCATCTCACCCATCTCGGCATACGAGAGCCGGGGTAGCGTTCGTGCTTCGGGCACGACTTTGGGATTGGCCGAGAGTACACCATCAACTTCTTTCCAGAACCACACTTCATCGGCATCGAGATCGGCGCCGAGAATGGCACAGGTGTAGTCTGAACCGCCCCGCCCAAGCGTGGTTGGTACACCAGCCCGTGTAGCACCGATAAAACCGGTGACTACCGGTATTCGTTTGGCTGCCAGCATGGGTAACAGTCGGGCACGGCACCGCTCGCGAGTGTCGGGTTCGATAGGTGAGGCATTCCCGTAACGTTCATCAGTTACAATTAATTCGGTTGCGTCAATTGCTTCAGCATCAATGCCGGCGCTGCGGAAGGCGGCAGCGATCAAGCGGGCATTGAGCCGCTCACCAAGCCCGCTAAACAGATCGAGAGCACGTGGTGTCAATTCTCCCAAGACGGCAATGCTACGCGAGAGGTTGCTCATATAATCGAGCATCGCCTGAATCTGTGGTTCAAGCGCAGCACATTCCGCCGGTGAAGCTACTTCTGCTGCGGTACGCATATGGAGATCGAGCAGACGTGGTGCAATCTGTGCCGTTGCATCGCCGTTACCGGCAGCAGCCGCCTTTGCTGCCGCAATCAGGGTATCGGTGGTACGCAGATCAGGCGCGTTCATTGCTGAAACCACCACGACCACTTCATGATCACGGGCATACGAACCAACAATTTCGGTCACACGTCGAATGGCATCGGCACTGCCAACCGAGGTGCCGCCGAACTTCATCACCAACCGCATTGCAATGACTCCTCTCCATGACAATGATACAAAAAACGTCGCAGCGCGCCGATTTGCGCATCTCCGCGACGTAGATACCATCTGAAATCTGTTGATGTTTCCAACGTTCCGTAAGTTACGGGATCAGAAGCAGCTTGCCGGTCGTTGCGCGACTGGCAAGCGCGATCTGGGCCTCAGCCGCTTCGTGCAAGGGATAGCGGCGGTAAATCCGTACCTGTAATTCACCGGCGCCAATCCAGGTGAACAAATCGTTGGCGCGCCAGCGCAACTCTTCAGGCGTAGCGATGTAGTGAAACAGCGTTGGTCGCGTCATGAAGAGCGATCCCTTGCTGCTCAACATCAATGGTGAGATGGGCGGCAATGGGCCACTGGCATTCCCGAAGGTCACAAACATTCCCCGTGGCCGGAGGCTGTCGAGACTACCTTCGAGGGTACTTGCGCCAACCGAGTCGTAGACGACATCGACTCCACGACCATTGGTGAAAGCACGTATCCGCTCAACAAACGACTCACGGGTGTAGATCACAACTTCATCGGCACCGGCTGCTCGTGCCAGCGCAGCTTTTTCATCGCTAGAGACAGTGCCAATGACGCGCGCCCCCAGGCGTTTGGCAATCTGAATCAGTAAAAGACCGACACCGCCAGCCGCTGCATGTACTAAGCACGTATCACCCGCTTTCAAGGGAAAGGTGCTTAAGGTCAGATAGTGCGCCGTCATACCCTGTAAGAGTACTGCTGCTGCCGTTTCCAGATCGACGTTATCGGGCACCCGTACCAGCTTATCGGCAGCCGCCAGTGCATATTCGGCATACCCACCGATAGCCGTCGTGCAGCCAACGCGATCGCCAATTGCCCACTCGGTAACCCCTTCACCCACGGCATCAACCGTACCGGCTACCTCTAAGCCCAGCGTAAATGGTAGCGGTTGTGGATAGAGACCGGTACGATGGTAAATGTCAATAAAATTAACCCCGGCAGCCGCAACCTTTATCCGTACCTGTCCCGGTGCGGGTTCAGGGATGGGCACATCAACCACCTGCAACTGCTCAGGACCACCGGTCTGATGAATCTGGATAGCCCGCATGATTGTACCCTCGCTGCAAGCTCGCCCTTGCGCTTAGATCGAAAACCGACCTATACTATAACATAGCGCCATGCTTTTGGTGTAACCCGATGCAACTCCTTTCATACCGCCGGGGTGAAAGCGGATGATCATTTTTGTGATCGAACAAAGATTACTGATGTTGCGCGGTACGATGCACATCGGTATCAACATTATGAGATGAGGACGGTAGTGCGGCAGAGTGGTTTTCCACCCGAGTACTTTGAACGGTACGATGAGAGCGATGATCGGCTCTTCTACCTGTATCCCCGCTTAACAGCGCACATTGACAAACTGGCCTGTCAGGCCGTTACTCAACTTATTCGTGAAGAATTACTGCAAGGTGGCTGTATTCTCGATCTGATGAGCAGTTATGTTAGCCATCTGCCGACCGACATTCCGCTAACGCGGGTCGTTGGACTTGGCCTGAATGAAGAGGAGATGCGGCTCAATCCACAGCTTCACGAGTATGTTATTCACGACCTCAATGCCAATCCACAATTACCCTTTGCCGATGCTACATTTGATGGAGTGGTCTGTACCGTCTCTGTGCAATATATGACGCGCCCGGTAGAGGTGTTTGCCGAAGTGGCACGTATTCTCAAGCCAGGTGGTCCTTTCATTGTAACTTTTTCCAATCGCTGCTTTCCCAGTAAAGCAGTACGGATTTGGCTGGCGACTAACGACCGTCAGCATCTCGAACTAGTACGCTGTTATTTTGAATTGGCCGGTGGCTTTACCGAAATCCGGTGTCTTGATCGTTCGCCTCACCACTGGCTCAGTGATCCCCTCTACGCCGTAGTTGGGCGACGAGTGGTATAATCAGCGACTAGTGAAGAGATTTGACACTGGAGAAAACCAATGCCTTCGGCACCGCCACAACCGGTTCAACTGAGTTGTCCATCCTGTGGGACTCGTTTCCGCACGGCCATTTATACGTTGGTAGATGGTGGTGAGCAGCCTGAATTGAAAGCAGCCCTGCTTACCGGTCAACTCAATATTGCTGTTTGTCCACGCTGTGGAATGGCGAGCATGCTCAGCGCTCCGCTCATTTACCACGATGCCGGGAAACAGCTCTTTTTGGTCTATGTTCCGCAAGAACTCAATAGTCAACCGCAGGAGATTGATCGTTTCATCGGTGATGCGTCGGCATTTTTACTCCGTGCATTGCCTAACGATGCGCCACGTGGCTATTTGCTTGCCCCACGTCGTTTTCTGAGCTTGCAATCGCTCATCGAAGCAATTTACGAGGCCGATGGGGTTTCGGCGGAAGATTTGCGACGGCAGAATCGGTATGTCGAAATCCTCACCGAACTGGTGAACACAGTTGATCAGGACGAACAATTTACAGCCGCGCTGCAACGTTACTCGGCGGAACTGACGCCGGAATTCTTTGCGACCCTTGATGCGTTCATTAACGCGACCAATGATGCTCAGGCGCAGATGCGTACGATGTTGGTACGGGTACGGGAAAAATTGCTTGCATATACGGCGCGAATAACGGCCCAGGCAGCCGCTGAAGAACTGAACGCTGCTATTGAACGTCTGCGTTCGGTTAGTGACGAAGAGTTACCTGCCGTTGTGCAAGAGTTGCGTCCGTTGATCGATTATGGTTTCTTCCAGTTGTGGACCGAACAGATTGAGGCAGCTTCGGCCGCCGGTGACAACACGACTGCCCAAAAGCTCACCGAGCGTCGCTCCCGCATTCTAGAGTTAGTCGAAGCGATTGATCGCGCTGCCCAGGAGATGTTTGAACGGGGAAGCGCTCTGATCGATGCTGTCCTGGCGACGCCCGATCCGGTTGCTGCCCTACGAGAACGGGCTGTTGAAGTTGATGAAGGATTACTAACCGTCATTTCGGCGAGCATCGCCGCTGCCCGGCACGCTGGCAGTGACGATCTGGTCAAGCAACTTGAAGCATTGGCCGACGCTGCCCAAGACATCATCAACTCACGACTGTCGCCTGAAGATCGCTTTATTAACGAACTCCTGGCCCAAGAGACGACCGTTGAGGCAACGCGCTTGCTACGCAAAAATATGACACGAATTACGCCAGAGCTGGCTCGTCGGCTTAATGAACGTGCCGCAGAAGAGGAGAAGCGGGCCAATCAGGCTGATGCAGAACGGCTCCGTCAGCTTGCCCGTGAGGCTAGTGCACTCTTGTTCTAATTTCAAAGCTAGAGGGTGAAGCAAACCCTCTGGCTTTTAACCTGCCTATGCGATACGTTGTGCTCCGCTGGTTGGCGATGGTTGCGCGGCCATTCGTGCGTCGCTCAGCGGTGTATCCTCCCCGAAAAGTCTTGCTGATCAAGCCCGATCATCTCGGCGATCTCCTGCTGGCAACGCCGGCATTGCATGCGCTGCGCAGGGCACTTCCTGCGGCCCGTATTACTGCGCTGGTCGGGCCGTGGGCGGCTACGATGTGGCAGAATCTTGCTGAAATCGATGAGCTGGAGACGTTGCCATTTCCGGGATTTGATCGGTCTGGTCCTAAGCCGATGCTTCTTGCGCCGTACCTGCTTTTGCTCCGCACCGCCTATCGGCTTCGCGCACAGTCTTACGATGCTGCGCTGATCCTGCGTGATGATCACTGGTGGGGAGCAGCACTTGCGCTCTTGGCCGGTATTCCGCAGCGTATTGGTTTTGCGCATCCGCTCTGCACACCGTTCCTGAGCACAGTACTCCCGTACCGTCCTCGCCAACACGTTACCCACCAGGCGCTGGAGATTGTTGCCGCTCTTACTGGTGTTCCTGCTGTTTCGGGACCATTGCGCTACACGCCAACGCACGCCGCACAAGAGTGGGCGACTGTCTGGATCCAACAGCAGCTCAAACCCGATGAACACCTGATCATCATTCATCCGGGTACTGGCGGTTTCACCAAACACTGGCTGCATAGCCACTGGATTACTCTTATTCACGGCCTGAATCGACCAGGACGCCGCATTCTCCTCACCGGTAGTCCGAACGAAGCTGAGAAACTGGCAGCGATCGTTGCTGCTGCGCCACCCGGTCTACTTGCGCTTAGCCAGGAACTGACCATTGACCGGCTGGCAGCTCTGTTGGGGCGGGCAAACCTGGTTATCGGGGTAGACAGTGGCCCGTTACACATTGCTGTGAGCCAGGGCGTTCCTACCCTCCATCTCTTCGGTCCCAGTGATCCCCTCCGCTTCGGGCCGTGGGGTGATCCCCAGCGCCAGCGCGTGTTGAGCGCGGGTCTTCCCTGTAGTCCGTGCGGCGTTTTTGCCACTTGCCCACGGGCGACTAATCCACCTGAATGTATGGCTGCCATCGATCCCGCCTGGGTCTTGAGTAATGCTGAGGAACTCTTGGTGCGTAGGCCGACACCCACCATTGACTCCGGTCAGACAGATTGCTACAATACTTTGTCGTAATCAACGTTGTGGCGGCGATGAGGTGGCAACCGTGCGGTATAAGCTCTGGCTCTGTGTCGTGTTTCTCATAATCGGCGCAAGTAGCATGGGATTGTCCGCTTGTCTACCCGATCCGCCTCGGCACAACCGTCCGACCTTTCCGGCTATTCTCGACATTACTCCCGCACCCACTATCGATATTGATGCCACGGCGACCGCATACGCTAGTGCGTCACGTTCGACTCCTGTGATTACAGCCCTCTATGTTGTGCAGGCTGGTGATACACTCAGTGCGATTGCCGAACGTTTTGGGGTAACCGTTGATGAGCTTGTAGCTGCGAATAATCTTACCGATCCAAATGTTCTTCAAGTCGGCCAAACGCTGGTCATTCCATCCCTGCTCACAACACCACGGCCAAGTCTTACGCCAACACCATAAGGCTGTACGAGTTGACACGAAGGAATTGCCGTTCCTCCTCCCTTCTATCCTTTTCGCACGCTGGAAGGAAAGACGTGGTTCAACACCGTACCTTTCCCGCTGTACGCCTTGTCGGAGCGTTGTACTGCTGCGTCCACCCTGCGGAGCATGACCGACATCGCTCACCTCCCTCTTAACCCCTCGTGGTAACAGAAGATAACTTGAGAGTCGCTTTGATACGACAAACGACGGCTGCCAGGCGTGCACCCACGTGACTGCGTGGTTCAGTGATTGTCTTGAGCGCATAAGTATTGTGCGTGACACGCCATACAGTTACCGGGCAGTGGCTCGAAAAACCTGTCCCGACTGTGCAGTGACACATGCCACCATTCCCTGATACATTCCAGAGGGAGAGTGGTTACCGACGCATTCTGTTCTGCTCTGCGCACTGCAGGGGGTGCGGCAACTTGAGTTATAATGCTAATTGAATACACTTTCAGCCCCAGAGGAGATGAGACCGTGACTACTGGCAGCCGTCGCATTACTTTTTTTTCGACTTGTATTGTTGATCAGCTCTACCCAACGGTTGGGATGGCTGCGGCTTGCCTGCTTGAACAACAGGGTGTGAACGTTGATGTGCCTGATGACCTGTTGTGTTGTGGTCAGATGGCCTTTAACGCCGGTTTTCGTGATGACGCCTACATAATCGCCGGCCGCACACTGGAAGTACTGCGTGGAAAGGGTGATGTTGTATTGCCTTCAGGCTCTTGTGCAGCAATGATTCGTCATCTCTATCACGAGCTATTTGCCCATACACCGTTTGCCGCTGCTGCCGAAGAACTGGCACATCGCACCTACGAATGGAGCGAATATCTGGTTGACGTTATAGGGGTGACCGATGTCGGCGCTCACTTTAGCGGTCGAATCACCTATCACGATGCCTGCCACGGGCTGCGCTTTCTAGGTTTGGGCAAACAGGCCCGCATGTTGCTAAACCACGTGGCAGGCGCCGAAGTAGTGCCACTTCCCGGCTGCGATCAGTGTTGTGGGTTTGGCGGTCTGTTTGCGATCAAGCAGGCCAGCATCTCGACAGCAATGCTCGAACGTAAATTGGAAGCGATTGAGTCGACAAAGGCAGACCTATTGGTAACCGGTGATGTTTCCTGTATGACGCAGATTGCCGGTGGGCTTAGCCGTCGTCAAAGTGCTATCCGCGCCCGGCATCTGGCTGAAGTATTAGCAAATATGGTTGATGCACGGTGAGGGAATAACCGGGCGGTGATTATGCCAACGATCCTGTTTCCGTTACCGTGCCTGGAAAAAAGTACATCCTATGACGCAAACTATCGCGTTTTATGATCGGGTTGACCAAGCCCTCCACGATACTTCGTTGCAAACTGCGTTGAACAGAGCAACGACACGCTTTATTGGTAATCGGGCCAGTGCTATCGGGGCATTGTGTGAGGCCGACCGCTTGCGCGATCAGGCGCGGGCGATCCGTGCCTATGCGTTAGCACATCTTGATGAGCTGTTGCCACAATTAGCCGCCAATGTCGAGGCACGTGGTGGTCATGTTTGTTGGGCCAGCGATGGAGAGGAAGCGCGCCGTTATATTATCGAACTCGCCCGTGCGCGCGGGGTGCGTAGTATTGTGAAGTCGAAGTCGATGGCTTCTGAAGAGATTCATCTGAATGAAGCCCTGGAGCACGCTGGGTTTGAAGTCGTCGAGACCGATTTGGGTGAGTACATTATCCAGCTAGCAGGTGAAACGCCGTCGCACATTATTGCTCCCGCCATCCACAAAACTCGCGAACAGGTGAGTGCTCTGTTCGAGCAGCATTTGGGAATGCCGCCAACGACTGAGGTGCCGCCAATGATCCGCACGGCCCGGCGTGCGTTACGACAGCGCTTTCTACGCGCCGATATGGGGATCAGTGGAGTTAATTTTGGGGTGGCCGATAGCGGTGCAATCGTGATTGTGGAAAATGAGGGCAATGCCCGTCTTTCTACGACAGTGCCACGCATCCATGTTGCGATTATGGGCATTGAGCGAATTGTAGCCCGTCTCGCCGATCTAGGCGTGATGTTGCAGGTGCTGGCGCGTTCGGCAACCGGTCAGAAAATGAGCGTTTATACCAGCCTGATCAGCGGTCCCGCTCGTCCCGGTGAAGCCGATGGTCCCGAAGAGTTTCACCTCGTGCTCCTCGATAATGGTCGTTCGCGAATGTTAGGCGGTCAGTACGCCGAGGCGCTGCTCTGTATCCGCTGTGGTGCGTGCCTCAATGCCTGCCCGGTTTATCAGGCGATCGGTGGTCATGCTTATGGTGGTGTCTACTCTGGACCAATCGGTGCCATTCTCACCCCGTTATTGCAGCCTGATCTGCCTGATGCTTATCTGCTGCCACAGGCTAGCTCACTCTGTGGCGCCTGTCAGGAAGTTTGTCCGGTGCGCATTGCAATTCCCGACATGCTCTTGCGGCACCGGGCCGACGCAGTACAGGCTGGGAAAGCGCATCCGCTCGAAAAGGCGGCTATTCGTGGTTATACCTTGACAATGACCCATCCGGCGATCTACCGGGCGAGTGGGAAGGCAGCGCGGCTGTTCAGCCGCATCCTGGCCCGCAAAGGTCGCTTTCGCCGCTTACCACCACCGTTACACCTCTGGACGAAGCAGCGTGATTTCCCGGCGCCACCACCAAAGACGTTTCGGGAATTGTGGGCTGAGCATCAGAAACGACGACACCAGAATGAAGTGTGATGTTGTCTGAAGTCTATGAACGGTATGCAGATTTCAATCCACGCCGAGCGACCGGACACCGCTGATGCACAAGCGTTGATTGCCGAATTAGATGCTGAGCTGGCGCCACTCTATCCACCGACCAGCCAACATGGCTACAGTATCGAGCAGTTGATACGCGAGAAGGTTGATTTTTTCGTTGTACGGGTGAACGGTGAAGCAGTTGGATGCGGTGGTGTACAGTTCTACGCTGATTACGGTGAAGTGAAGCGGATGTACATACGTCCGATGTTTCGAGGTATGGGGCTGGCCCAGCGTTTGATCGAACACCTGATCGCTTACGCGGCTGCACATCAGTGCCGACTGTTGCGGCTCGAAACGGGTATTCTGCAACCTGCTGCTCTTCGCTGTTACGAACGGGCTGGGTTCTACCGCATCGGGCCGTTTGGGAACTACCCCGACGATCCACTTTCACTGTTTTACGAGCGACCAATAGGAGAGCAGGGATGAGCCGTGATCAGATATTAGCCGCTATTCAAATCAGCCTGAACGCGAACCGGCCACAGTTGTTGGCTGAAGCTGCGCGTGTCACCCACGAACCACCGCCGTTTGTGTTACCGGCCCAGGATGATTTGGCCGGGCAATTTGTGGCCGAGGTGCAAAAACTTGAAGGAAAAGCCTACCGTGTTGCAACTGCTGAAGAGGCGCTGGCAATAATCGAGCAACTGATAATCGAGACGCAAGCCAGGCAGGTTATCGGCTGGGATGTTGACCAGATTGAATTACCCGGCCTGGCGGCGTTACTGGCTGCCCATGGCGTAACTCCTGCTATCGCCGATATTCGCGGTGAGGCGCGACAAGCCCGCTTGCAAGAATTGGAACCGATCCCGATCTGTTTGTCGGGGGTTGAGCTGGCGATTGCCGAGAGCGGTACACTGCTGTTGCGCCATGGCCCCGGTCGTCCGCGGCTTGCTTCTCTCCTGTCGCCGTGTCACATCGCGATTGTCTTTGAACGTCAGTTGGTGCGTGGTCTTGGGGAAGCACTGACCATCCTGCTCAAACGTTATGGTGAAGAGATTTTTGGTCCCACCAGCAATCTCACCTTCATTACCGGCCCATCGCGCACGGCTGATATTGAAATGACCCTCTCGCTGGGCATCCACGGGCCGCCCCAGCTTCACGTCATTCTGGTGGCTGAAGGTTGATAGCGTATGAATGCGGTAAAACCACGAGTGTTCGTTACCCGCCGGTTGCCCGATCCGGCGCTGGCTATCTTGCATGAACACTGCATAGTGACGTTGTGGGATCAGATTGAAGTCCCGATTCCTCGCGCAGAATTGCTACGTGGGGTCGCTGAGGCAGAGGGGCTGCTCTGCCTGATTACCGACCGGATTGATCGTGACGTAATCGCTGCCGCCCCCTCTTTACGCGCTGTATCCATCATGGCAGTAGGCTACGACAACATCGACCGGGCAGCACTGGCAGCGCGTGGGATCACCTTAACCAATACGCCAGATGTCCTCACCGAGACAACTGCCGATCTGGCCTGGGCGCTCATGCTGGCGGCTGCCCGCCGCGTTGTCGAAGGTCACAAGCTCATTGAACAGGGGGGCTGGGGGCCGTGGTACCCGATGCAGATGGTTGGGCAAGACATTTACGGGCGAACGTTAGGCGTGGTCGGAGCGGGCCGGATCGGTCGGGCGGTTCTCCGCCGTGGGCAAGGCTTTGCAATGCGCTTGTTGTACCACAATCGCCGTCCTGATCCGCACGTCGAAGCTGAACTGGGTGCTACCTACCGCTCACTCGACGATTTGCTAAGCGAAAGCGATGTTGTGGTGGTCACCGCACCGCTGACCGAAGCGACGCGGGGGATGTTTGGCGCAGCGCAATTTGCCCGTATGAAGCCAACCAGTGTGTTCGTCAATGTTGCCCGCGGGCCACTGGTGCGCGAAGATGACCTGGTTGCCGCTTTGCGCGCCGGTCGGCCATGGGCTGCCGGTCTCGATGTCTTCGAGCGTGAACCGATCAGCCCTGATCATCCGCTGCTGACGCTGCCCAACGTTGTGCTTACACCGCACATTGGGAGTGCGACCTTCACCACCCGCCTGCGGATGGCGACCCTGGCTGCTGAAAATCTGGTGGCGGTGTTGCACGGCCAACCGACACCACACATTGTCCCCCTTAAGTGATTGCGGTGTTTGAAAGCTATGGCGGGCAAAGATACATCGTCGTGACAATCTTACCGACAGGAAGGGTCAATCTACCCGATAGGGTACTGATGCGCCAACCGATGGGTTTCAGCCGCGCATTCCAGGAACTGCGCGGAAGTCAGTGCACGCTTGTCTTCTTCCCTTCCCCCGTTCTCTGTCCAGCATCTTGGGGTGGTTCCGGTTACGTCCTCTCGCGCCGCATCAGCACGCCATCGCTTGCAAGAACGGGCCGGTATTTTGGACCATGGTCTTGCTATAGGCGGGTTGGGAACTCGTCCTGACCGTTTACGCCGCATACCTTCTCTTTGTATGTGCAGAGTGACTATAATTGTCATGCCGGATTGATCACCGACTGAAGTAACCCAAAACGGCTTAACTCGATATGCACGAACTTGATGGCATCCTCGAACGGATTACCTTCCAGAGTGAAAGCAACGGCTACACCGTGGCCCAACTACGACCCACCGGCAAGCGTCATACCGTTACGATTGTTGGGAATCTGATCGGTGTACAACCGGGTGAGCAACTCATTCTCGAAGGGGAATGGTGTGATCATCCGACCCATGGTCGTCAGTTTCGCGTGCAGCGGTATCGCACCCGTCTACCGGCGACGATTGACGGCATTCGCCGCTACTTAGGCAGTGGCTTGATTAAAGGTGTTGGGCCGGCTACTGCGAAGCGGATTACCGAAACGTTTGGGAAATACACACTCGATGTACTAGATCGTGAACCTGAGCGACTCTGCGAGGTGCCAGGGCTGGGTCGCAAGAAGGCAGCGTTGATTGCCGAAGCCTGGCGAGCACAGCAGCGCATTAAGGATGTGATGCTGCTCCTGCAAGACCTTGGCCTGCCAACCGGAGTTGCGGTGCGTATCTACCGGCATTACGGTGATGACGCCTTACGGGTGGTGCAGCAGGAGCCGTATCGATTGGCTGATGAAGTGGATGGAGTGGGCTTTCGTACTGCCGATGCCATTGCAACCGGTCTTGGCATTACCCGCGATGATCCACGCCGGATTGCTGCTGGTTTGCGGTATGCTCTAGGTCAGGCCTCGAATGATGGTCACTGTTATCTACCGATGGTCAAGCTGATTGAACGTGCGTCCGGTCTCCTTTCGGTGACGAAAGCTGCGGTATCTGATGTCTTTACCCAGATGTTGGCACATCATCAGCTCTGGCGTGATCCGGTTGTCACGGCTGCCGATCCCGATCAATACCCGATCTATCTGCCGCCGCTCGCCTTTGCCGAGATTGGAGTGGCGAATGCTATTCGCCGCCTTCTCCAGCAATATTCATCCATGGCCGACCACTATGTACCTAGTCGCTGGGAGCTTGTCTTTGCCCACCTGGCAAAGCGACACGGTATGAACCTGAGTGCACAGCAGCGCACTGCGGTGCGTACTGCGCTGACAACGTCGGTGATGTTACTCACCGGTGGGCCGGGCACCGGAAAAACCACCAGCCTGCGCGCCCTGGTTATGCTCTTGCGTGCTCGTGGCTATCGTCCACTGCTGGCCGCTCCCACCGGACGGGCCGCTCGGCGGTTGAGTGAAGCGACCGGTATCGAAGCGCGCACAATTCATCGCTTGCTCGAATACGGCCCTGACGGCGAATTCCGGCGCAACGCCGATAACCCGCTCGACTGCGACCTGTTGGTGATTGATGAAGCGAGTATGCTCGATATTGTGCTGGCGAATCAGCTTCTGAAAGCCCTGCCTGGCGGTGCGCACTTAGTGATTGTCGGTGATGCCGATCAACTGCCGAGTGTCGGCCCTGGTCGCGTCCTTGGCGATCTGATCGAGAGTGGTGTCGTGCCACGGGTGCATCTTGATGCGATCTTTCGCCAGGCTGCCGGTAGTGGAATTGCTGCCAATGCCCGCCGGATCAACGACGGTCAGATGCCTGAATGGGGAGCACACGACGACTTCTACTTTTTTGCTGCTGATACGCCGGAACGTTGTGCAGCTCTAACCGTAGAGCTGGTTGTCGAGCGCATTCCGCGCCGGTTCGGAGTCGATCCGCGCCGTGATATTCAGGTTCTCAGTCCCACGCACAAAGGAGTGGCCGGGGTTGCTGCGCTCAATGCAGCCTTGCAAGCAGCCCTCAATCCGCCGCGTCCTGGGGTTGCCGAATACCACAGCGGCGGGACTACTTTTCGAGTAGGTGATCGAGTGATCCAGCAGCGTAACGATTATGACCGTGATGTGTACAACGGCGATGTTGGTGAAGTTATTGCGATTAAGGCAGAAGAACAGACCGTTGTCGTGCGCTTCGAGGATGGCCGCACGATACGCTACAGTGGTCTCGATCTTGATGACCTTGCCCTTGCGTATGCGCTCAGTGTTCACAAAAGCCAGGGGAGCGAATACCCGGTCGTTGTTATTCCGCTCCTGCTTGCCCATCAGCCATTATTGCAGCGCAATCTGCTCTACACGGCAGTCACCCGTGCTCGTCAGTTAGTCGTGATTGTCGGGGATCGGCGAGCGGTTGCGACAGCGGTTGCCACGACAGAAGTTGAACGACGCTACACCGGGTTGAGCGTGCGGCTTGGGCGGGGGTGAGTGCTACTCAAACATGACGAGAAAGGTAAGTATTCCCGGCGCGTGAGAACGTCCTAACGGCTTGCGCTTCAACAATGCAGCCGAGCGGCGTCAGGGCAGGTACGTGTTAGTCTGCTTGTTCGTGCAAGGTAAGTACCAGTTGGATTGGTTTAGCTGATATTGTGGTTTCGACAGGTAGTGTTTCGTAACCGGGTTTTATCAACAATGCTTCTTCCATTGCGTTTCTAAGATTTTCCGTTGAGCCTACGTGATAAAAATGTGTAAACGTTCGTTCCACCAATCCATCCCAGTAACGACCAAGATGTTCATTCAGGCGATACTTGTTTTCTTTCCACATAGATAATGCAAAACCACAAGGTAATTTTTGAGCAATCTTGGCCAATTCTGCCGCATCATTTTCTGTCCATTGCTGATAGTAATCTGTATGTCTGCCTATATATGGCGGGTCAAGATAAACAAAATCATCTGCTGTTACATTCTCGAGACATTCTCGCCAATCTCCAATGCGGAATTCCCAATCCTTACCCCGCATGATTTTCTGTATTTTGGAAATTTGATTGACTATCTTGGTTACGTATGCCTGACGAAAACGATCTGACTTACGGCAAAACGGGACATTGAATTCACCTTTGCTGTTAAAGCGCATAACTCCATTGAAACATGATCTATTGAGAAAAATAAAATCCAAAGGGTTGCCAGTTTTGTTGAAACGCTCTCTGACCAGATAATAATAATCCTCTCCCTCTAATAACAGTTTTTTACCTTCTGCCGTCAAGTATGCCCTCACTTCTTCAGAAGATAAGCTCCCATTGTAAATCATCTGGTACAGTCTGATAATATGAGGATTAATGTCATTTACTAAGGCACGTTCTGGCTGAACATTAAACAAAACTACACCTGATCCCAAAAATGGCTCGATCCATCGGCCTTTTCCATGCCAAGAAATATTACTCAAAATAAATTGAACAAGCCTAGTCTTAATCCCCTGACATTTGATCGGGGGGACGATTACATATTTTGTAGCCCGTGGCAAGCCTTGAACAATCACTTGGCTAATCCTTTGTATTTTAGATAACTGCGGAGGTTAGTGTAAGGAGGCCGCTTGAGTTCCACCGCTCTAGCCATATCTTTGGTTAAATAATACATCCAGTAATCATCGAAAACATGTTCCCCTAGTGACGCAAACGGACCCGAGCCGCGCACAAGCTTATCAATCTCTGTTACTGAGCCAATATTCTTGGTGTTTCCACTACCAGGGCGGTCAGACGCAATGCGATACTTCTCCTGAGCAAAGAATTGAAAGTCTCTGATGACAGATGTGATACGTTCAAGTTCATCAAAATTATATCTTCTACGTTCGTCAATCAAGCCATCTGTCTTTGAATAAATGACCCCAAGAACAAAATGGCCACTGTAAGAACCGTAAGGAAAGGTGATGTTTTTTGTACTGTTCCTTTCTCGGAAATACCCAGTAAAGGTACCAAGTGTCATACCATTCACGCGATCACTATCAATTCTATAGGTACTCTTCAAGTCGAGTGCAAAACGATGATCTTCGTTATCAACAAAGCTCATGTCTGGATAAAAGTTCTGTTGTTCTGACAATATCATTTTCAAGCCGTACTTTTCAGCAAATCGGGCAAGTTCGGGAAACAACAAAAGTTCCATAATTTTTGAGATAACTTTTGTATCCACCGAAATAGTGTAGATGTTTTTATATATGTCAATGAATCCCTTAATAATCCAATCGCCGTTCGATGTAGAGACTGCCGAATTGAATGTCGCGACCTCAGTTTGCAGGATGGCCAAAAACTGTTCTTTATCCATTTCTTCATTGGATTACTTTGGATGTTCGATGAATGGGTTGGGCTAACAATTCGCGTATAGCGTGTTCCATATCCAAATCTGCGACCAGCACGGCTAGGTCTTTCTGCTGTCCGTTGCTCATCCCAAAATCCCACCGGCCAGAAGGTTGCCTAAAGCCATCTCAGAGCACCATTCTTTCAGGTACGGATGGCGGTTTACCGGGAACAATATCAGTTGCCCCGCGTTTATTTAACGTAAAGCAGAGAAGTTCGTTTGGAGACGCTGTTTTCTCCAGACATGTACACCATAATGTACCACTTCTGCACCATTCTCGGCAAGTTCTTCGTTCATAAACGAAAGAGGCGCACGAACAGGGCGCCTCTCTAAGTGTCACTTCTTTGCTCGGATCAGTACGATCCGCCGGGCACAAACTCATTCGTAAACGCCTTATGCACATCAACCGGTGCCGACAGGAGACCCGCAGCGCGCATAAATTCTTCGGTGCGCGCCCAAAGTTGCCCATCGGTGTAGCCTAAGCCATATTGGGATGTCATTTCATTCTGCCAGAACGGTAGACTCTCGATCAGCACCTTGCGTTGGAGGTCGGGATTGCCAAGCTGTGCTTCAGGAACGAACTGTAGACTCAGTTCAAAGGCTTCATCAGGATTTGCCAGGGTATCGGCTAATCCGCGCAGACTGGCCCGCACGAAGCCGCGCACCAGCTCGGGTTCTTGCTGAATCAAAGCCTCGCTGACGGCAATACCGTTGGCGGGCAGATTGAAGACATCGGCGGCCAGTAAGACGTTTACGGCTATGCCCTGCTCGCGCAATTGTACCGGCTCGTTCATCGCATAGCCGGTCGCTATCGGTACTTTATCTTCCATGATCGCAGCCGTCTGCGTAAAACCGATCTCTTGCACCACCACGTCTGCCTCTGTCATTTTCCCGGCGTATAGAGCGGCAAGCAAGGCGTAGAAACTCTCGCCAAACCGACCCGGAATACCAATGGTCTGACCGCGCAGATCGTTGACGCTCTGCAAAGGCACGTTGGCTTTGGCAAAGAAGGCAATCGGGAACCGCTGGTAGAGGGACATCACCGTTTTAATCGGTAATCCCTGCTGACGTGCCAGCAAAACAGAGGTGCCGCTGGTGGTGGCAAATTCAACCCCGCTTGCCGGCCATGTTGCTGCCCGTTGCGACACATCGTTCTCGAAGTTGTAGTCAAAGGTGACTTCAATACCTTCCGCAGCGTAGTATCCTTTAGCGGCTGCCACATAATAAGGCGCGAATTGTACATTGGGAATGTACGACATCGCCAGTGTAACACGGCGCAGCGTTGGTTGTGCCTGCGGTGCAGATGCCGCAGTTGGGGCCGTTGTTGGCGCTGTTGTCGGAGTGGATGTTCCGCAAGAACTTAACATCATTGAGAGTATTGCGAAGAATAAAAAGAACCGTCCTTTCATAAAAATATTCCTCCCTAAAAACAGCATCAAAAAGAGATCGATTCCTATGCTTCCCAACGAACCAATAGTCGTTCTAGTAAACCTGCCAGAATGTAGAGTATCAATGTAATCAGAGCCAGTGTGATCAACGCAACAAAAATCAGCGGTGTGTCAAACAGCCCGCGGGCAATATTGATCAGCGCCCCCAGACCGACCCGTCCGGCGACGAATTCCCCAACGACAGCGCCAGTGGTTGCCAGCGACAGACCGGTTCGTATACCGCCGAAGAGCACGGGTAGCGCCAGTGGCACTTCGACGTAGCGTAATAATTGCCAGCGATGAGCGCCGCTGATATAGGCCATTTCAATCAGTTCGCGTGGAATACTGCGGATCGCCACAATAGTACTGATCAGGATCGGCAGGAAGGTGATCAGAGCAGCGACCAGTACTTTAGAGGTCATACCGGTACCGAACCAGAGGATGATCAGCGGTGCCACCGCCACCACCGGAATTGCCTGACTGGCGGCCAATACCGGTGCCAGAGCCTGTTCGAGCCAGCGTATATGCGCCAGTGTGTAGCCGAGTACGACGGCGATGATGAGTGCCAGCGCAAACCCGCCAAGGGCAGCGCTCAAGGTCGCCGAGGTATGTTGCCAGAGTATCCCACTACTCAGCGCCTGCCAGAAGCGTCCGGCAACCAGGGTTGGGGAAGGAAGAATAAAGGCCGGATAGCCACTAAACGTTACGCCAGCTTGCCAGAGTAGCAGCAGAATCATGAGTGTTACCGGCAGGCCAAGAGCAGGCCGCTCGAAGTGCCGAAAGATCTTCGCCCGCGGCGATACGGTTGGCATTGGTAGTGTTTGTTGCATCTCAACAACTCCTTTCGCGGCGGGCAATGAAAAAACCCCGCCGAGCGAACGCTCTTCGGGGGACAGATACGGAATTGCGACAGATGATTGTGCTGCCGCTAATGCAGACAAGGCCAAGGCATGCAGTGCGCCGTTGCCCTCGCTCGCCATATCTGGATCTTCTTTACATCCGGACTGTAACCGTCGGCCCCGGAGTTGCACCGGATCATGCGTGCCTCTCAACACGCTCGTGGGCTATACCACCGATCGGGAATTTCACCCTGCCCCGAAGATCGTTTTTCATTCGTGATGATAACATTACCGGGAGTGTAGTGTCAAGAAGGATGAAGACAGAAGAGTTTCCTGGGGGCATGCCCCCAGCCCGCTTGTCCAGTGTATAGTCGGCATCCCTCAACGACTCTTTCTCTCTTGACCGCAGTTAGATGGGTTGGAAACGTTGCACCCCCTCTCAGATCCTGATCAGAAACTCGTGGTCTTGATCAGGCGCTCAGCAGGGGTGTCGGCTGAAGTGGCGAGCACCTCAGTGCCTCATCAAACACCTGGGCTGTTACTAAGGCGCGACCATAGCATCGCCAGCATGGTACGGGGAACGGTGATGGACAACTGGCGGCCCTCACTTTCTCTCTGGCCTCCTTCCTCTCCCGTAAAAGGCGAAGAAGGGTGAACGTGGGGTGGCTGGCGCGAAAGCATGTTGGCAGTCCCTCACGCAATGATTGCGCGAGTACGATACGTTCCCAATAAGAAATCCGGGTTTTTGATCAGGCTCTGAGTGATCATGCTTGATGCGCGTATATCGGGCAGATGCTCTGATACCTTGCGCATAAGCGCCTGCAAACGTCATGGCAGACAACCTCACGCTTACCATTGGTAATCGTCGGCCAGGAAAGATGCCGCATGCTCAGACGCAGACTTCTGATGTGAAAGATGTACGGTCTCGACAGCTTTTCAACGTGCTCGGGTTCGGAACACTTCGAGAACTGGATGAAGCAGCGCACACACAGACCTTCGTCAGTGTAGCGTAAGGCGACCGAGGATTAGATATGTTGCCCCTTTGCCAGGGTGCGCGGGCCTCTGGCCCGCATCCTCAGTATCGTAAGGTGACCGAGGATTGGATATGTTGCCCCCCTATCGTCCATCGCGATAGGGGGAGCGCTGCTGTACGTATCGCTGATCATTCCGCTCATCCACGCAACCGCCGCAACTCGGCCTCTAGCTCACGCAGACGGGCTTCAAGCGCGGCCCGCGCTGCGGCTTCGCGTCGGGCCTGTTCCTCCGCCTCCGCCCGCGCTGCGGCTTCGCGTCGGGCTTGTTCCTCCGCCTCGGCCCGCGCTGCCGCTTCGCGCCGGGCCTGTTCTTCCGCTGCTCGCGCTCGTGCTTCCGCCTCCGCCCGCGCTGCGGCTTCGCGTCGGGCTCGCGCCTCAGCTTCCGCCGCCTGCTGCACCACCGTCGCGTAGTCGCCAAACGCCGTGCCGTCGTCGGTGTAACACACCACGTGGTCGCCTTCTACCCCCACCCACAGGTCGGCCAGTTCCAGATACACCCACCCCCGCTCGTCCGGCGGTTGCAGCCGGTAGGTGTCCCCTACCAGCCGATAATCGAGTAACCGGAGCTGTCGCTCTCCTCGCCGTCCAATGTTGTCCACAATCACATACTGCGCCACCCCCGCCCGTGCGTAGTGCGCCACCTTCCACACCACGTCGTTCTCCCGCGTCTCCGGCGAGGTGATTTCAATCATCAACGCCGGTCGCACCCCCTCCTCCGCCCGTCAAACGTGCTCCAGTCGCGCCGCTCGCGCAGTCCCGGAATGACCATCACGTCCGGCCCGTGCGGCCGCAGGTCGGGCACGTCCCACGCCACCCGCACGTCGCTCAGCACGATGGCCCGCCCGTGCACTTCGAGCCGGGCGCGCAGCACCGCCGTGAGGTACATCCGGTCGGTTTCGTGGCGGTCACTGTGCACGATGAAGTCTCCCTCTTCGGGATGCAACACATCTTCGAGGGTGAGCGGCACCGGTTCGAGGTGGTCGGGGTCGTCGGGGGTCGGGCGACGGACGTAGCGCCAGCCGTAGCGGAAGGGGTCGTCGGCCGGTGGCGGCGCCGGTGTGGTGACGGTAGGATGGGTCATCGCAGTTCCTCCTTGCTGTGGTAGGTGGGTCTGCCGGTATTGTAGCACAGCGCTGGGCAGGGTGCAGGGGCAACGGCGGCAGCGCAACGGGCAGCGGGTGGTGTTTTCCATTCATCGTATCTTCCTGGGGCTCAAAACGGTGCTCGATAAAGAAACCGTTTGAGCGGCCAAAAAGTTACACGAAAAAACACGGCAATTGCGAAGGAAGGCACAGAGTGTAGCGGAGATACCGACAGTGGCGAGGGAATGGACACTGCGGTCAGATAGACACGGGTGCAACACCAACGCGAAGGGGTACCTGCGTTGGGCACCTCCGCGTGTTGTCGTCGCATCGGTTGCGGTGTTTGCGCCTACGTCCCCTGTAACCGCTGCAACTTGGCTTCCAATTCACGCAGACGGGCTTCAAGCTCGGTCCGCGCTGCGGCTTCCCGACGGGCTTGTTCCTCCGCCTCGGCCCGCGCTGCCGCTTCGCGTCGGGCTTGTTCCTCCGCCTCCGCCCGTGCGGCCGCTTCCCGTCGGGCTTGTTCCTCCGCCTCGGCCCGTGCGGCCGCTTCCCGCTGCGCCTGTTCTTCCGCTGCTCGCGCTCGCGCCTCAGCTTCCGCCGCCTGCTGCACCACTGTCGCGTAGTCGCCAAACGCCGTGCCGTCGTCGGTGTAGCACACCACGTGGTCGCCCTCCACCCCTAGCCACAGCCCAGCAACCTCCAGATACACCCACCCCCGCGCATCGGGCGGCTGAAGCCGGTAGCCATCCCCCACCAGCCGGTAATCGAGTAACCGGAGCTGCCGCTCCCCCCGCCGTCCAATGTTGTCCACAATCACATACTGCGCCACCCCCGCCCGTGCGTAGTGCGCCACCTTCCACACCACGTCGTTCTCCCGCGTCTCCGGCGAGGTGATTTCAATTATCAACGCCGGTCGCACCCCCTCTTCCGCCACGTCAAACGTGCTCCAGTCGCGCCGCTCGCGCAGTCCCGGAATGACCATCACGTCCGGCCCGTGCGGCCGCAGGTCGGGCACGTCCCACGCCACCCGCACGTCGCTCAGCACGATGGCCCGCCCGTGCGCTTCGAGCCGGGCGCGCAACACTGCGGTGAGGTACATCCGGTCGGTTTCGTGACGGTCACTGTGCACGATGAAGTCTCCCTCTTCGGGATGCAACACATCTTCGAGGGTGAGCGGCACCGGTTCGAGGTGGTCGGGGTCGTCGGGGGTAGGCCGACGGACGTAGCGCCAGCCGTAGCGGAAGGGGTCGTCGGCCGGTGGCGGCGCCGGTGTGGTGACGGTAGGATGGGTCATCACGATTCCTCCCTGGTGTGGTAGGTGGGTCTGCCGGTATTGTAGCACAGCGCTGGGCAGGATGCAGGGGCAACGGCGGCAGCGCAACGGGCAGCGGGTGGTGTTTTCCATTCATCGTGTCTTCCTAGGGCTCAAAACGGTGCTCAATAAAGAAAGCGTTTGAGCGGCCAAAAAGTTACACGAAAAAACGCGGCAATTGCGGGTGTGGAGCATACCGGTGTGAGCGGTACGAAGCGCCGCTCCGAATAATCGTCTCACCGTACAGCGGATGAAACCTGATCGATGGACGGACGCAGCGCCGCTGCGCCCCAACCGATCTTCTTCTACGACAGGGTATTCCGGATAGGCTCTTAGAAGCCCGGCTGCTGTCGTCTCTCGCACGGTACAACGGGATGGTGTGCCGGTATCGCGATCTTGCGGTCCACTTGTACCATCGGCGTGACCCTGATCGCAGATGCCTGGTGCAAGCCCGGATGCACTATCTGCGCCGGAAACGGGAGCCGGATCCGCAGCAGACGCGCTATGTGCACACGATGCGCGGGATTGGCTATCGGCTGACGATGACACCGATTGCCAGCAACGGCTCGCCGGAGATGTGCCGGAAGCGGCAACGGGCCGTGCTTATCAAGGGGTGCTGATGGGTGCGGGGCGCCGCGAGGGCGGGTTGCGCGGCCACCGGCTGCCGATGTAGCGACGGATGGGCGTCGTTCACGCATGATGCCGCTGACCATCCCGGTGTCGTGCGTCGTGCAGCGCCTGCCTGCCCCCGCTTGTGGTTGGGGCGGATCGAGCCCCCGCCCCTACCACATCCGACGGTGTACCCTGTTCCAGGCGTATCCCTCCGAGGCAGGACGCACCTCGGAACAGTCCCATCACTTGCTATCGGGAGTGACTCGCCGCGTGCTCACATCCACAATCTTGCCGGGTGCTGTCGGGCAACACCTGATGGTATCCACGGAGGGACGGTGCGCGCACCACCCCTCGCGTGCTGTGACCGGAGATGTCGAACCGGCGCTACGCCATCGGTGGCGACGGGAGACGCTCGTCGGGCCGGTCATCGCTGCCCATCCGTTCGCGGAGGAGCTGCATGGCGCGTGTCTGGAGGGCTTTGGTGGCACCCAGCGTGCGTCCGAGCTGGCGGGCGGTCTCCGGCAACGAAAGATGGTACTCAAAGCGCAAGAGCAGCACCTGGCGGTAGATCGGCGGCAGGCTCGCTAGCGCCATCCGCAGCGCCTGGCTCTCGGCCAAGAGGGTGAGATGGGTCTGGCCGTCGTCAGCGCTGTAATCGGCCACGACCATCGCACTGAATGGAATGGTCCGCCCGCGGCGGCGCCGCACATCGATAGCGAGGTTGCGGGCGAGGCGGAAGAGCCAGGCAATGAGCGGCAC
>NZ_JPIM01000076.1 GCF_000735195.1 Chloroflexus sp. MS-G | reverse complement strand
GCAGACCAGCGTGGCCGCCGCTTGCAGGGAGGGAAACTGGCAGCGCTGATGCGGCACATCCGGCAGCGCCTGCGCAATCGCGTTGCGCACCGACGGCTGACCAGCCGCGATGCCCCCGACGCTTGGGACGTCACGCGCCGCCTTGACCGCAGGCAGCAGCGGCGCGCGGTCGTCAGCGGTGGCCGCCAGCAGGCTGCGCGCCAGCAGGATGGCGCCGGACAGACCGTCGCGCACTCCCCAGCGGACGTCGTTCCCCACCGTCGGCTGCAGGCCATCGCGTGCCAGCACCACCTTCCCAGCCGCCTGCGTCGCCGCCCTGAGCCGGGCCGGGTCGTTCAGTTGCAGCGCCACCAGCTCATCAGAGCGGTCGAGCACGTTGGTCACCCGGCGCTCGCTGATCGGCAGGTGGCGGGCCTGGAGGCGCTGGTGGATCGCAGGGACGCTGGCGTGCTCCTGGGAGCGTAGACGGCCGACGTCGGCGATGACCTCACGGCCAAACGCGTGCTGCGGCAGGCTCTAGCGCCCCTCGGCCTCGAGACGGGAGGGTGTGTGAGAGCGTGGGCCGGTCGACGTGCGGCACTACTGCATGCGCAGGCGCCACTCGACCACCCCCTCCAGCGTGACCACCCGTCGGCGATTGGTATCCGGTCGCCAGGTCGGTCCACCGCAGAGCGGACAGGTTGGCTGCAGGCACTGCAGCACCGCGCTGCGCACAGCCGTCGGGCGATTCAAGCGTTTCCTGCGCGACTCCTTCACGAAACAGCGATGTGTCGCTATCCTACGTCTTCAGTGGGGTCACGTCAAGCTGACTTTGCCGGTCTAGAGAATAACTCAATTGCTCGATACAGTGTGATCTTTTTGCTAAGGCTGCTTTGCGTCGTTTACTGTTTATATAGATCCCTGTTGCAGTGAGGAAGATGGGCAAAATACACCAAGTCGCTGGCATAGGATTAGATTCTGGTGAAAAAAGACTAATCTGATTAAGAGACCGACAAAAATCAAAAATCCTATTGCTAGCAAAGTAGCACCCAGAAGGCTTTCTGAATCCACTGATTTTTTGCTAATTCTGCCAACTTCTCGAATTTGCTCCTTAATTGAAGACATATCACTTGACTCAAAATCTGCTTTTACTGTTATATGTTCATTTTTCTCTATCTCTGAAAGCATCTGAGCGCGCAATTTTTCTCTCGCTTGTTCTCTGCTCGCCCTATGTTCTTCCCTAACTCCACTCATGGGCAATTCTGCATCCAGGATTGTGGTGATGTATTTGTCCCTTGCCTGTTCGTACTCCCGCTTTGCTTCTTGCTCGGCGGCGGCCTTGTCTGCCTGGATTTGCTCCAGGGTACGCTCCAGGCGTTCTTGGGCCTGGGCAATTTGCTGCTGATACTGCCTTACTGCGTTATGAAGTGCGTGTAGGATTTGGCGTTGCTGTTGGATCAATGCTGAAACGGTCATTGTACACCTCCTGTGTTTATTTTATGCGCGTTTGACTTTGCCATTGGGCATCGGCGGCGGTGGTGAGTTGGGTATGGTGCGCCGTCGTCTGGCGCAGGCGGCGCAGGATGGCACGTTGTTCTTGAGTCAGGGTGGGTTCGGACATAGAAACATCCCTCCGACAGATCTTTCAATCAGCCGTCCGATTCGGCCTCATCGCCGCTTGAGCGAGAGGCACAATGAGGCCCTCGCGACGGGCTATCTCAATGAGGGCACTGCTGTCATCCTCTTCAAACTGGCGCTGTCCAACCGCAACAGGTTCGATGCGACTATCGGTGCGGGCCGCCACTCGCCATAGCAGGTTCACGTCATCCCGCCGGCGTTCGTTGTCAAACCGGGGTGACACCACCAGCAAATCAATGTCGCTCCAGAGGTCGGGATGACCACTCGCCTGAGAGCCAAACAGTACACCAAAGCGAACAGGAATACCATGCCGCACCAGGGCTTGCAGGTACCGCCTGACCACCTTTACAATCGCTTCATCAGCCATCGGTATATCTCCTGTGCCCGCTGCAAATAGCCTTCTGCTTCATCTTGGGAGGGTGGTGGAATCAGCACATCGGGATAACGGCCTTCGATGTGAAAGGCGTTTATCTCCGCCAGGACATCTACCTGGGCCTGACTCAGGGGAAGTGCGGCCAGTTCAGCCAGGCGTACCAGGTTATGGAGCCTGGGAGCCAAATCCTGGGTATGACGGCATACATGAGCTTTGAGCAACTTTTCCAGGCTCAAATGGACAAAGAATAGTCCATGGCGTGTTCTGCCGCGTTCGATCAATTCCTGAGCGATTTCCCAATCTTCAACCGCTCCGTCTCGCCAATAAGCCACCTGTTTTTCAATATTGATCATGACCTTTAGTTTCCGCTAACTGATGTTGATAAAAAGGTTGGTAATGGGTTCAATGCGTGGTAATCTTGTGTTACCCAACATAAGACCACAGCAAGGAGCCCATTACCATGACAAATCATACCACAAGTGTTTTGGTTACGTTGCTTCAACGTCTTCTGGTGGGGACCAATCTTGCCCTGTTCCATTTCATGGGGATGATGGTGAGCGGGGCGCGCTTGCCGAACCGTGGAGCCATGTTTCCGGCGCTGAAAGCAACGGGCTTGTCGGATGCGGCCATTCGCAGGGCGTGGGTAGCCTTTCGCAAAGGCACCTGGCAGATAGACGTGCTGTTGCATCTGTGGCGGGAATATGTGATGGGATTGAAAGGCTGGCAGGAGCATCGTTACGAAGGATATGTTCCGGTGACGGTGGACATCACGGTGTTTTGGCGTCTTTCGTGTTCGTAAGATTTGAACAGTGCGGATTTTGTGTTCCGGTGACGGTGGACATCACGGTGTTTTGGCGTCCAGCGCTGAACAGATGCCCCAGCAAGCACGATCACCCGGCGGCCAATCGGGCTTTGCCGGCGGTGATTTTTGGCATCAGCGGGGAAGTAGGTGAACTGAATGGGCAACGGATGGCCCTGCCACGGGCTTTTGAACGGGTCCATTCCACAGACACGAGCGAGAACGGTTTGTGGCAGAGAGTGCGCACAAACGTCCAGCAAGGCCTTCAGGAAGATGAAATGGTGGTGGTGGATGCCGGGGTGACAATCAGCGTTCTGCACGAGGCGGGGATTGAGCGCTCTCTCATCCGCCTGGCGACCACTTTCACGGCGCGGCGCAACGTTTTCCCCGACCATCACCGCGGGCGCAAGGCGAAGGATGGTACATTGGTGCGCCCGTTGGCTCGCCAGTATAACGGCAACACGCTGGCAGCCACGCCCCCCGACGCAACATACAGCTGGGAGGAGGATGGACGCCAGCTGCGCGCCGAGAGTTGGCGCGACCTGGTTGTGAACGAGGTGACGCCTGACCCGCAGCACCGGGTTTTTGACGTGTACGCCATCTCCGACCCGGCTTTCAAACAGCCCTGGCTGTTGGCGACGCCAGTCACACTCAAGCCGGAACGTGTGCGGGCCATGGACACGGACCGCTGGCCGGTGGCGCACATCCCGGTGCGCGCCACGCAAATGGTCGGCGCCCACCGTCAGTGTGGGCACACCCCGGAACGTGTCCAGCGCTTGCCCGCATTGGCGCTCCTGGCCGGCTCCATGTTGAGCTTGCTGGCGGCCACCTTTCCCGCTCCCCCAACCGGCTTCTGGGATCGTAAACCCCACCGAACGCCAGGGTGCCTCCGCCGCCTGTTGCTCGGCCAGCCATTTCCCAAAGATGTCAAGCTTCCGGGGCACCTTCGCGAAAAGAAGTCGGTGACGGGGCATGTGCCCAAAGGAAACCTGGCGCGATGGCTGAACATGGCCAACACGGCGGCAACGTAGGCCGTCTGGCACGCACAAACAGGTTATGTTGTAAGGCTCAAACCTGCCGGAAGCCAATTCCGGCGCACGAGGCTGGCAACTTTTAGCGGAAAGTAAAGTCATGACTCGATTTCCCTAAATCTACCAGGAAAGTTCTTGGTTTTGCGTCTCGGCGGTGAAAGCCCGGCATCCTCCTACCCAATCATCGGGATGAGATTCTCCAGGGCAATCTTGCGCTCCGTTTTCAGGCCAGAGATGTATTCGGAGGCATCCAGAATCTCGATGCCCACGATGCGCCCGTCGGGAGCGTCGTTGATAGCGACTTCTTCGCTCAACCGCTGGGTGGTCACCTCGACCGGTTCATCGCTCAGGCGGATATACAGGGCATCTACTTCGGGATCATACGTGACTTTCATCGGTTTCTCTCCTGACTAAAACTCGAAGCAGAGAGCGTCAGAGTTTGACGGCGTTCTCGGTTTCCGGCCCGAAGGTCTCTATGTGAAACTCGATTGCCGATTTCACATCGGCCAGGGCTTCTTCGTAAGTATCCACCTCTCCTACCACGACACCCTTCAATCCAAGCGGATAGGCTACATAGCCATCAGGATGTTTCTCAACGATTATCTTGAACTGCTTGACCATTTCTGCCTCCTTCAGGCAAGGTATCGTTCGACATAGGCTTTCCAAAAGTGATAACGCTGGGCGTAAGGGTCGGCCACGTGGGCCTGACAGACACGCAAGATTTTTCCAGCACGGCGCGATCGGCCAGGGCGGCCTTGCGCAACTCGGCCCAATCCTGCCGCTTGCCGCGGGCGATGATGTCGTCAATGGCGGCCAGGGTATATTGCTGGTGGGTAAGATGGCGGTGCAACATCTGCTCCTCCTCTACTTCACACTTCTCCTCGCCCCGGCGATGACCTGCGCCAGGCGTTCCATCTCACGCTGGACGGCGGGCGGCTGGGGCGCCAGCACTTCCCAGTATTCCTTTTCAAAATCGCGGCGCACCAGGTCGGTCCACACCTTTTTGGTCTCCTCCCAGCACAAAGCCAGGGCTTTCCACTCGGTCTCCAGTTGGGAAATGGCAGTGTTCAGGTTGGACATAGTTCTCTCCTGTTACAGGTGGTTCTCATCCTCGCTCCGGGCTGCCCATCATCCCTTCAATGGACTCGGGACCACGCTCCCTCTCCGGGCTGCCGGCGGCTTCGGGATGGCTGCCCGCGCCGCTTGCTCCAGCCAGCGCTTCAGCCAGCGAAACGCCCTCCCGCAGCGGCTGCCAGGCGTCGCTGCCAGCGGGACGCACGTACACGTCTGCCAGCCCCGTCTCGCTCTGGATGACTACCGCCACGGCAGGGATGTTCTCCGGTCCCAACTCCTTTACCAGAGCGGCGATGCGCTCGTTAGTCGGACTCCACTGGGCCGAAGTCGGGTCACCCATCTTCTCTGCCTGGGCGGCAATCCATTCAGGCGAGCCTTGCTCACCGTGCCGGGTCTGGCCAGGGTGGAAGGGCACACGGCCGTGCGCCCCTACAACTTTGGATTCTAGCACGATGAGCGGCAGTCCAGGTGCGGTGAAAACGCGGTCGAAGCCGTGTTTGGGTTGGTCGAAGGGGAGTTCCTGGAAGCCGGGCTGCTCACGCACCAGGCGCGCCGAGAGTTCTTCGCCCACTGCGCCCAGCGCGTGGCGCAAGTCGGTCGCCAGCCAGCGGGTCACGGCGATGGCGGCAGCGGTCAAGCCCACGCCCAGCGCGGCCAGCCCGACGGCTGCAACAAAGGTCTCGCCTGCAGCCTGCGCCGGCGGAGTGGTCACGTAGCCGCCGGAGGAAATGCCCATTGCCACGTAGGATTGCAGCGTGGTAATCTTGCGTTCCAGGAAGGCGTTGGCTTTGGGCAGTTCGCCATCCAGCCAGGCTTTGAGTCGCTGCGCCTGACGGTGGTACTCATCAGCCTGTCTTTCTACCAGGCGGATCCACTCCTGGACGGTACGCAGTTCGGCCTCCGCTTCGGCCAGATGAAGACGCACGCGCTGGACAGCAGCTTCTTCTGCCGGGCAGGGGTGTTGGATGACGTTGCCGTTCTTATCGCGCATACGGCGGCTTTCCAGGCAACGCTGATAAGCCGCCCAGGCGCGGTTATAGACTTCTCGCCGACGGTTGATCTCGTTGCGCCAGTAGTTCAGCCGTTCCTGCAGCCAGTCCAGTGTGCGGCGGATTTCTATTTCGGCGGCGTTGAGGATTTCCTGCGCCTGCGCGTTGAAGCGAGTCAGATGTCCCTTGAACTCTTCCAACGCCTGGATAGACAGGACGTGAGCCGAAGACATCGCCCCTCCTTAACGTTGTTGCAGGTACTCCTCGATCCGCTGGGCTTTGCGCAACAGGAAGGGGATATGCTCATCGGCGGTGCGCATAAAGTGCGCCAGCACGCGCATCGTCTGCTCAAACTCCTGGGCGAACTTTTGGTGTTCCTGGTCGCGCCAGGTATCGCCCAGGCGGACGAACTGGGCCTGCAGGCGTGAGGTGCTCTCGCGTAACTGGTTGTTGAACTGCTTAAGTTCAGCCGCAAAACGTCGCAGGTCTTCAGGATTAGCAATGGCTTGGGGCATAAACAACCTCCAAACGGCTGTAAATGTGATAGGGCTGTGCCGCCCAACGGCTGGCGCTTGAGCTGCAGGCCGACCGAAGGGAGGCCTGTCGGCTCAAAGCGCAGGTTGGGCCGCCAACTCCCTTCCGCCGGAAGCGCCTCAGGCAAACTGGCCCGCTTCCCCACCAACCCCCCGCCGGCCTGCCTGCTATTTTCGGGACGGAAGACCTCTCAATCATCGGTTGCCGGATACGAGCAGGAATTCCTATAGGGTCTCCTTACTCCTTGACGCTCCCCGTTGACCAGGGCGTTGCTTAGAGCTAATGACGTTAGTGTAGGATAGGTATGCGCCAGCGAGCATCGGAAATATAACCGGGAATGGAAATTGTCACTATCACTTCAGTAACATCAGGATTGGTAGCTTCAACAAGCACTGTTAGGGAATGCTCATCACACGCGGTGCACCAAGGAACTGGAATTAAGCGAATCGTTTTTCCACTTTGCACAACAACATTTACAGGACCAAATTCATAACCTGAAGAATAGTAAGGATCTGTTTTCAGTCTTCGTCCCAGGTTATCCATCGCTGACACATCTTTTCCTAGATCATACCTTATGGCAACCTCATATGGCTTTCTGTTGGTTAGTTCAAATAAGAGCGTAACACAAGGCTCTTGACCCCAAAAAGTCCCCATTACAGATTCAGAAAGTCTGAGTTCTAGCCCTTGCTGTCGCCAACTCTGCCCAACCTCTAGAACACTATTGGGAGGTGTATCTGGCGGAAAGGTGGGCATAGGAATTGGTATAGCTGTAGATGGAGAGCTTGGTGGTTGGATAGGTGGTTGTGCGACCTGGGTTTGCAAAGCGGCAATGGTGGCTTGGAGTTGTTGCTCTTGGGATTGTTGAGTGACAGGAGTTGCTGTTGGCTCTCCAAGCTGTTGACGAAGTGTTACTTGTGTTTCCAGTGCTGAGATCGTAGCCTGCAATTGACGTTCTTGTGAAGGTGGTTGAGTACTTACACAAGACATAGTGGCAATAAGAAGCATCACAAATGCCACCAGGAAATAAGCGACAGTCTGCCTCTTTGTCATCATTACCTCCTTGTCACTTATGCCGCCCAACGGCACGCGCTTCAGCCGCCGCGAGCGAGCGCAGCGAGCGAAGCGGTCGGCTGGAAGCGCATGTTGGGCGGTTTCAACTTAGTTATCGCTTTAGATTCGCTTCATACAGTAATTTTAAGAGGGCGTAGCAAGCTAATTTGGGATTTCCATTATCATCAATTAACAAAGGATCTGCGTTTGGATAATTACCAAGAACGTGCTCTATCCAACTATGAATATCGCTCCAACCAAAGAAATTAATAATTCTCGTTTTTTGATCTTTGGTTTCTTCCAAATATGTTTTGATTAGATTGTAATAAATATCTGCTTGATACAAAAATCGGTCGTTACCTTGTTTCTCGGTCAAAGAAACATCCATCTCGGTGATATAGACATCTAAACCTAGTTGGCGAAAACTCCTTATTGCTTGTATAAATTCCTCGTTGGATGGTACTTTTGTCCAGTTAGGTTGGTTAAAATGTCCTTGCATTCCAACGGCATCTATCAATCCTTTGGCCTTAAGTTTTCTTACTAAATCATACGTGGATTTATACCAAGGCCATCTCGGAGATTCTATAGCGCCGTCATTATAGATGAGAATTGCTTCAGGGTTAGTTTTTCGCGCCTCATCAAAAGCTATTTCTACATACCTTTCGCCTAAACGAGAGTATAAATAATCTTTTTCATACGGAGTAGGATGAAACTCATTGACCACTATTGCGTACTTAATATCCCCTTTAAATCGCTGTAGTATACTTCTAACACGATTTCTTATCGCTTGTTCAAGCTCCTCATTTGAAAGGTTACTTTGTTCAAGCCAAGCTGGATATTCATATTTGTAAATGATTGGTCCTAATATTGGCTCCATATCATTGTTTTTCGCGAGGTTAACGTATTTTTTGCCTGTTTCACAATTTTCCGTGCCTTGTTCGGGTTGTACTAAATCCCATTTTAAATACCAGGTTATAGATAAACCATCAAAAACACGAAGGATTATATTTCCCGACCTATCATAGTGCGATTCTAAATTGCTTATTATCAAATTTATTTGGCCAGAGAATAATCTAAAAGGAACGACTCTATCTGTTCTCCACTTCCACCCATTCTCTCCTTTCTCCGCAATCATTAAAGGAATCGGTCCGGCAAGGTCACGGTATTGTTCGGGGAAAAGGGCAGGATCGGGGTTGTAGACGGCCACAATAAAAGGATTACCATCTTTATCTTCGAGGGCTTCGTAAGTTATCCCCTGCGCCACCTGCTCCGCCGTAATCTCAATCCCCGCTATCCGCATCGCATTCACAAACTGCGGAATCGGCGCATTGGGATTGCGCAGGTCAAACAGTTCGGGGTTGGTGACGCGCGGGTCAGGCAGGGACAGGTTGCCCACTTGGATAGTGGGGATGGGCGTCGGTGTGGCGGTGGGGGTGGCTGTGGGTGTGCTGGTCGGCGTGGCGGTGCTTGTTGGCGTGGCGGTATCGGTGGGCAACGGTGTCGCGCTGGGCGCGGGTATTGGCGTCGGCGCGGACGCAGGCGCGCAGGCGGACAACATCAGGTTGACCAGCAAGAACACAAGCAATGTGCGTTTCATCCTTCGCGTTCTCCTGTGGCGGCGTTGCCGCCCAACGGCATCGAGCTCAGCCGCGCCGCCGCAGGCGGCGTCGGCTGAAGCGAGATGTTGGGCGGCATCTCATTTTTATCTTCCGAGTTCCAACAATCCACTCAATAGGGCAAAATAGGCAATTTTCGGATTATCTTCATTATCGAATAGCAAAGGCCTTGATTCGAATGAATCTGATCCTGTAATCTCTGGTCTATTTAGCCATGAATCTCGATCGGAAATTCCCCAAATCGTAATATGTCCTACACCTTCTTCTATTGCAGCCTTGATGATCCCTTTGTATACCAAGGCTTGCAACTGTAATCTCTCCTCCAATGAGAAATGGGGCAAATCGTCCAATCTAACATCCAATTCTGTAATGTCTACTTCTAGACCAAGTTCTTTATACTTCCTTATTTGCTGTCTAAGATTTTCAACGAGTTGCTGGAACTTTTGCCTGGAAGCAAAATCTCTTCCATACAAATGCATTTGAAATCCTACTGCATCTATCGGAATTTGACCATCAACGCAGTTTCTCATTAATTCCTCAATTTTTCTGTCTTTATCAGAAGTGTAATTGTATGAGTTGGGTATTTCATAACCGTATTCATTAAATACTAATCGGGCAGAAGGATCTGCTTGTTTTGCTGTTTGGAAGATTATGCGCATAAATTCTAAATCGGAAACTCCTAATTGATTTGCCTTTAAACGCCAAAAGTATGTCGAAGGATCATTTGTAAAGGGATCACCAAAATACTCATTAATTACTATGTAAGAAACAGGAATTGGATGATCAGCATAATGAGATAAGACTTCGCTTATGTGATTGGTAATAGATTGCACAAATTTGCCCTTTTCATTTATAGATTTTAACCAATTTGGTATATGTTCATTGCTATTTCCTCCAAACAATGGCGAGAAAACAATTGGCAAACGATGTTGCACTGCCCATCTGTAAGTATAGTCTGGAATTGTAAAATCATATTGTGATGGCGATTTTACCAGATTATGCATGCCGCTCTCTATATTTGTTTGCATAAAAAGGCTATGGTCGTGAACAAGATTAAAGTGGTTAGCGGGTATTGACATATACTTGTTTCCCATATAACTAGGGTCGCGCAAGAACCACCCTCCGAACAGTACACCTATACTTAAGCTATTGAATTCTGCCAGTAATCTAATTGTGGCTCTGTTCCATAACCAGGTATCTTTTCCTGTAGCGATCAAAAGCGGAATCGGTCCGGCAAGGTCACGGTATTGTTCGGGGAAAAGGGCAGGATCGGGGTTGTAGACGGCCACAATAAAAGGATTACCACCTTTATCTTCGAGGGCTTCGTACGTTATCCCCTGCGCTACATGCTCCGCCGTAATCTCAATCCCTGCCATCCGCAGCGCATTCACAAACTGCGGGATCGGCGCATCGGGATTGCGCAGGTCGAACAGTTCGGGATTGGTGACGCGCGGGTCAGGCACGGACAGGTTGCCCACCTGGATGGTAGGGATGGGCGTTGGCGTGGCGGTGGGGGTGGCCGTTGGCGTGCTGGTCGGCGTGGCGGTGCTTGTTGGCGTGGCAGTAGCAGTGGGCAACGGCGTCGCGCTGGGCGCGGGTGTTGATGCTGGCACGGATGCAGGCGCGCAAGCCGACAACATCAGGTTGACCAGCAAGAACACAAGCAATGTGCGTTTCATCCTTCGCGTTTTCCTGGGGCGGTCAAGCCGCCCAACGGACCGCGCTTCAGCCGCCGCGAAGCGAGCGCAGCGAGCGAAGTGGTCGGCTGAAAGCGCAGGTTGGGCGGCGCCACGGGGTGGGCATAGCCACCTTCCAATCACATCACGTTGCTTGCACGCGCACATTTTCATAGCAAGTCGCGCGTTCCCTACAACACACGCGCACACGATTTTTTCACGTCTCAGCGCGCCGCATAACTTATTTTAGGCAATTAGGGAGATAAAATCGTAGATAGAATTCTATAGTAGTTTTCTGTCCGTCTGTACTGATTGTCAAAAACTTCTGGATTGACGCTTTTCCAGAGATTTTCTCTCGCCAACATTTGATAGAAAATTATACTCTTTACTCCACCTTGGATTCCGCTCCGAATCACTAAGTTTAGAGCATCATTGATTTTATCAATGTCTTCAATATCATTTACTTGAAGTTCTGCAATATGAACTCCACCTATATGTTTAAATCTATTAATGTTTGCTACAATTCCTTCTTGTTGAAGATTGTTAATTAAAGCCGCAGTCGGATAGCCTGCTGACTGATAACTAGGATAAACGTGAAATTGAATGCCAACATCTAATGGCACTTCTGCAATACCTAATCTTTCTGAAATTATTTGTTTGGTTCTTAAAAGCTCTTCGTAAACAAAATCTGATTTTGGGCCAGGTAACTCTATTCCGTAATCATTATAAATAAAAACTACATCTTTGCCAGGTTTAAGCCCTAACTCTAATGCTTTTTGATATGCTTTAATATAAATTTCAGCGATTATGTTTCTTCCATATAATTTGTAAAAAGGTGAATTTTCCCAGCCCCGACCATTACTGTACCACATTGCCTCTGAAACTACATCTACATAACCGCCTCCAGCTTCTTTTAAACTCCTTAAAATAGTATCAACTCTTTCATTAACAAAATTTTGAACCTCCTCATTTGTAGGTTGTCTGTTATTCCAAGAGGAAGGAATTTCGTGATGATTTATTATTGCGCCTATGTACATTATTTTGTCAAACTCTCGCACAAATCTTATTTGTTGACTTGGCACAGATGGCCAATTTTCAAATGTTTGTGGAGAAAAGCCAACAGTTTTAAATATGGAAAACTCCCGAGCGGCTGTTTTACGGTAATTTGAAGAATCATAATTCCCATCAGAAGGACTTACAGAAGTTCCGATTTCGATTCCATATAAATTTTTCAAACTATTTAAAAATGTGATTCCCTTCCACCTCCACTCTCCTCTCTCATCCTTCTCCGCAATCAAGCCCATTGAATAGCGGGCGCCGTTTTTGCCTTCAACGGTATAGGTGGTAAGAATATAAGTTTTTCCATCAGGTCCTTGACGGGTTTCATAGTTTTTTCCTAATTCAGTAATTACGGTTCGAGGCTCAATATTAATTCCTCTCGCTTGCATCGCATTCACAAACTGCGGAATCGGCGCATCGGGATTGCGCAGGTCAAACAGTTCGGGATTGGTGACGCGCGGGTCAGGCACGGATAGGTTGCCCACCTGGATAGTGGGGATGGGTGTCGGCGTGGCGGTAGGGGTTGCCGTCGGCGTGCTGGTCGGCGTGGCAGTAGCAGTGGGCAACGGTGTCGCACTGGGCGCGGGTGTTGATGTCGGCGCGGACACGGGCGCGCAAGCGGACACAATCAGGTTGACCAGCAAGAACACAACCAACGTGCGTTTCATTCTTCGCGTTCTCCTGTGGCGATCAAGCCGCCCAACGGCAGGCGGCTGAGCCGCGCCGCCGAAGGCGGCGTCGGCTCCAGCCGCAGGTTGGGCGCATTTGCGTTTGTAATCGTCGGCGTTAGTCCTTAAAACATCAGCGCATGACTAACGGCAAATACACTCTGTTATTCTTCGTCCCTATCAAACCGAACTCGCTCAGATGGCATATCCTGACTTCAAATAGGTTTTGGTCAGGATCTAGCCGTTTGTATCGCTCTGCAATTGGACACGTCTCAGAAGCATCTTTCCAAGAGTTTGACCCTGCATCCCAATAGTACAGGCCCAATGAATTTTCATCAAAGATGTTAGCGATATCCGTAGTAGTGTATCTGACTGTGGCGGTAATCGGTTTGGTAAACGAAAAAGTATCTTGTGGCACGCCATTGATGGATGCACTTAATCGGAAAGCAATGGCTGTTTGCGTATTGGTTGGCAGTGGGTTGGCATTGGCAACCAGTGGATAGTATCTTAGAGTTACTGTTCGCGTTATCGCGCCAGGTGGCACTGTGATTGTATGCTGGTTTCCGCTATAGTCTGTATAGATCAGAACAGTGGACCCCGTTCCATCTGGAGTAATATCTCCATCTTGCGCGAATGTTTGCAGATTGAAATCAATGTGTTCCCAAACAGTACTCCCCTGACACAAGAACAATGGCAAAGAGGGTATATCCTCCGCAAACAGGTTTATGAAAGTGGCGTAGAATACTTTGCGTTGCTCTTGAGAGAGTTGGGTGTTGCTGGCTTGTACAATGGCATCCGAAGCAGCCTGATTGCACCAACCCATAAAGTTCACACCAGACCAATTGTTAGTAGGCAAAGGAATCTGGTCACAAGCATATAGATCCCTACCGCCTGGTTCATCTGGTGAAGACATCCAAGCAAATACACCTAACTCGAAATCACGCACCCTCAAACCCGTGGTATCACCAAACCACCAAGAAGCGGGCTGGTGATTGCGGATGACTCGAATACCACAGGCTTTCATTTGAGCTTCAAAAACGGTGAGATACGTCATTCTGAAGGAAGAGGTAGTCGTAGTCAATATCAACACCAACTCTTTTCCATCCTTGGTGCGGTACTCGGCACCGCTCTGAAGCGTCCAACCTGCCGCGTCTAATAGCTGCTGACCAACTGTCGGGCTATACGGGTAAGTTGTAGTAGGAGCAGTGTAGGCCCAACTGGTCTTTGGCACAAAAGTATCCATGACCAACTCTTGCCGTTGCTCAGGTGTGAGCGTGGGATAAACCGACGCTATCAAAGCATCCTTGTTGGTACAATAGGCAATAGCCCGACGTATCCTGGCATCACTCAAGATTGGATGTGGAATGGGTTCGACAGAAGTACTCAATGTGCTCCTATACTTGAAGATGCCGTTGGGTTGGAGGTGTTAAGCGGCTGTTTAAATTGAGCTATGACTGGATGGGTAACACCGACTAGAAGCAAGGTCACTGTGGTAGTAAGACTTATGAAAAGTAAACCTTTGCATTTCATTGTTTATACTACTTTCTTTGCTTTTGTGCTTGCGCCCAACGGTTGGTTTTAGCGGCAGCGGCGGGATGGGCAAGACACCTTCGCCTAAAAACTACTTTGCAGGCTCGCGGCGCGTACCCTCAGCGGCGAAGCCGCTGTCCGCTGCAAACGGTGTTGGGCGCTCACCTCTGCTGGAGCAAGACACCCATGCCCGCAAGCGCCTTTTTCTCGACTGGCAAGGTGCGGATGATACTGCCACACTCCATGATTTTTATAGCACAACGCCAGGCAAAGTGCAACAGCCTGAACATCCGCTGACCTTCACGCCTCTTTGCAGGCAAGACCATGACCAGGCAAGTCGCCTTCGCCTGCAACATAGCCCGCCCCAAAGCCAGGGACACGCCCAGGAGCGGACATCCTGCGCCGACCAGCCTCCCTTGTCAGCCCAGCCGTTTTCACCTGCCTGCGCCACACCAGGCGAACCCGCCTTCGGCTCAGCACTCCGCCAGGGAGCAGGAGCGGGCGGAGACTGCCAGGCAAAGCACCCTGACCGTAACGTTCACCGCCCGAAAGTCACCTGTGCAGGCAACATCTCACGCCAGGCAACACCCATCCATCAGCCCCAGCACCTTCCCTTTTTCAAAGTTCATTCTATCTGCACCCAACGGCTGGCGCATCAGCCGCCGCGAAGCGAGCGGAGCAAGCGGAGCACTGTCGGCTAGATGCGCAGGTTAGCCCGCTTTCATCACAAACTTGAAATCAACAAGCCTAAACGTTTTCTTTTAACGTACTAAGCCTTGTGCTCTAAGATCTTCAAGAGTTATTGGTGGAAGTGGGTTGTTGCGATAATTTTCACGTACAACACTTTCACATTCTATTGGCCACTGCCAAGCCGAGCCACCACCTAAAAGAGTTCGTGGATCATTTGGACCAAGTAGAAGCTTGTGTTCTGTTTGGTCAACCCCTGGCTCATTAGACCAAAAATTGACGATTATCCAACCACCACTGGGAAGAATCCAGGGCTGGCCAACAACTGGTGCTCTGTGCGGCAGGGGAGTGCCCATTCCACAGTTTAATGGAGGGACTGCAGTTCGTTGTGTAGGGATAGGCTGGTATATTGGTGTAGGTTGAGTGTTCTGTTGCATTGTTCCACACCCCAAATCCCGACTTGAAACTTGCTCCACCGAAACAGGGATACGCACTTCATACGTCCCACTCTTGCCATTCACCTGAACGTTTCCAGCCCGCACATCATCAGACCAGCGTAACACAAACTCCATATTCGTCCCAGGCGGCGCAACCAAACGCTGGCTTACAGATGTATTTCGGTACTCGCTGTACTTAGCGGAAAGGCTACCTTGTACAATGGATTGATACCCCGCAGAAACGCCCGCTCCAAACTCAACAGTGGTTGCAAAGTCTCGTAACTTGGTTTGTTCGCTATCGCCTTTGCCGCCGCAGTTGTTGATGCGCACTATCTCATCGTAGACAACAGTGTTTTTGCTGAGTTCAACAACTTGAACATCAGGGTTGGAAGCACATCCGCTCAAGAGCAGTAATACTAATGCGATTCCGCAAAGGATATGTTTGCTCATTCCACGTCACCGTAGCGGGCTAACGATCGGCACTTGAGCCGCAGGCCGACCGAAGGGAGGCCTGTCGGCTCAAAGCGCGGGTTAGCCGCCGTTTCTGTCAAACTCCCACATCAGAACAGTATCTGTGCCGTGCGGTGACTCTGCCAACAATTCTCCGTCGGCGCTGACAATCATTGCACCGCCAAAAGATGGGTCGTCGGTGTTTATCTCAAGAGCATTTACGATCAGCGTGGTAACACCCACTGCTTTGACGGCTTCTATATACACCTGTCGCTCTTCGGAAATCCACCGCTCAACATCAGGCGAGCGTTTATTGAAACTGCGTGCCATTGGCACGATCAACAAGTTCAGTGAGGGCTCCATTTCCCGTATCACATCCCCGTTGAACAAGTCACCGCAAATCAATAGACCCAGCCGTCCCAGTTCGGTATCAACGCTGCTTACAGTATCACCATTTACAAAAGGCGGCTTTTCTTCGATCTTCCGGTGCTTGAGAATGATTTTGCCCTTTCTATCTAACAATACGGCCGAATTGTACACGCCAGATTCTGCAACTTCCAACAATCCGAAGCAAAGATAGGTCGTATATCTCCTGGCTGATTGTCCCATTCGTTCAGTAATAGGCCCTGGTATGGGTTCGGCGAATTGCTTGAAGTCATCTTCCTCGTATAAGTAACCTGTGAAAGTACATTCGGGCAGGCAAATCAAATCAGGCTGATAATGGGCTATCTCTTCAAGGCATTGCCCCAGGCGGTCCAGGTTTGCTGAGGGATTACGAGGTTCGGTTTTGAGCGGGATAAGGCAAACACGCATAACTTACAGCCCCTTGATTACAGTGAGTAAGACGGCTAACGGTATGCGCTTAAGCCGCCCGCTAAGCGAGCGCGAAGCGCGAGCGAAGCGGGTCGGCTGGATGCGCTTGTTGGGCGGCTTTTTGATTTCAAGACAAACAGATTACGGGTAACTTGCATTTTTAGTTTTCAACTCACTTAGCAGTCCCGTTTTTCGTGCGCCGCAGCCCAACCAAGTATCCGACAGATAGCAAGGCAGCTATACCAAGCAAGCTTCCGCAGGCTCCCGGCTGTCGCGAGGACGGGGGCGAAATGGATACAACAGTGGGAGCGGCTTCTGTCGGCGCAGATGCCGTAGCCGGAAGGCTCTCTATCTGGTAGTCCATCAACACACCCTGGTTCCACACTTGCACAGTGAAAAAGGGAGCAGTCGGCGCGGGTGCGCTTAACACCACATTGGTCTCTTCACCAGCTCTCAGAACACCGAGATCTGCTGGTGAGCCCACCTGTGTTGCCTCAACCAACAGAAAGATTTCTACGTTGGATGCATCACTTGTGCCCACATTGCTTACCCTTACATTCACCTGTAACTGTCCATCAGGTGTGATTTGAGGGTTTGCTGACCTGATCGTAAGAATTGGTTGGCCTGCTGGAGGTGTCAGATTGACCAGGGCCACAGTTTGCTCAATCTCATCTACGCTTGACAGTGCAGCCTGAGCAGTCTGAGAAAGAGCGGTTTGGGGCTGTTGTCCCTCTTGTTGTGCCATCAGCGTTTCCGCAGATGCCAAATAGAGCACAAAGTTGGTCACAGCAAAAGCATTGCTTCGCTCTATCAGTGTCAGCTCGTTCTGGTCGAGTGCCTCATGGCCCAATATGATAACTTGCATGGTGCCTAACGTTTCTTTGAGAGCTTGCTCAGCCTGAAGCAGCCGATCCAGGTTTCGACCCGCTGTGTCGAGATCGCCAGCCTGCACAGCTTGCGTGAAGTCCTGAACTGCCTGGCGGTAATCATCAGCTGCATCCCGGAATTGGGAACGCAAAGAGTGCATAGAAGGAGCAGGCTGATATGCAGTAAAAATGATTTGTCCACCACCGTGAGGGAGCATCCCTTGATGGTAACGGCAATCATCACCAGGTTGGGCCGAATCGAAAGCCATCTCTGCAGCCCGAGTACTCAGGTATTCTACACATCGCAGGTTTTGTGAGTTCATATAAATAAGCGGGAAATTGACGATGAAGAGATGCTCTAGCCTTGCACCCAGCCCGACGACTTTGGCCATCAGGGCAAACGGGGATAGGGTAGCGAGATCAGCAGTGTCCTCGGCGACACGAGCAATATCAGCGGCAGCCTGGAAATCTCTATGCCGATCGAGTGCATCCTGCACTTCCCACTGAGCCTTCTGGGTAAGTTCTTCAATCAGCAAAGTAGCCCGCTCTGTGTCACCCGTGATTGCCCAACGATCCGTCGCAGCTAAGTCCAGATCGGCGGTGCGAACACCTCGGTCTATTAACCCTTGCGTGCGTGCCAGGTAGGGTTGAATCATCAGAGCCGTAGATGTTGCCTGGATGCTGTCATCCGCCAGCAACTCCGCCAGCGATCCACCTTCTGAAAGCCGGTTTTCGGTGAGCCGAATGGTAAAGTCCCATACCTGTGCAGCGGTTTCGCGCTGATCCGGTGATGCTCCGATAGTGCGCGTGGCCAATCTACCCCCATCACCAATCAGTCGCCAGATTGTTGCCTCGGTTGCCTCTTGTAGTCTGTCACAAAACGGGACTTTACTCCGACAAACGTTCCAAGCAGGGTGCAGTGCGAACATCACCCCTAATGCTGTCTCAACCGAGTCGGCATAGACATCGGTCAGTGAAGCACCAACACTCGTGTAAGCCGGCAACATTTGAGCCAGAGCACGCTCCTCCAGCGTTAAGCGTTGCAGGGCTTCCAGTTGTTCTGGCGTCAACGTTCCCTGGCCCAGCTGCGCATTCAAGCGGCTCAGCAACTCCCGAGCGGCAGATTCGTCGTAAGCACGAACACCGGGGACAGTAAACAGATTAGCCGGGATGTCCACCGTCTCTAGACTGGCGATCAATGCCATCTTCTCGTCTAGCCAGTGGCGGGCTTCAGTAAAGTCAGGGGTGGGCATGGGAACGGGAGTTGGGGTGGGAACTAGGGTTGGTGTGGGAGCAATCACGTGAACTCTTACTTCCCTCACAATTTCCCCATAGGAGGGGGAAAGCCGAAGTGTGTAAGTAGTGTCGGATAAAGGGCATACTTTTCTACTTCCCTCAGGATCAACGCACTCACCATCCAAGGTTACACCGTCGAACCCCGAGACATTATCGACAGACCAGCGAAGGACTGTACAATCTCCGGCTGAAATGACATCACGATCCACGGAGAAATTCACAACAGGCTCGCAGTCAGGAGCAATCTCATAACCCGCAATGCTTGTTAAGCACATCAGATCAGGAAAGTCGCAACCAGCAGGATTGAAGTCTGGCATCCAGATACGCACAAACTTTCCATCTAAGGCATCCAGATCAATCTGTTGCCCCGAAGCGTCACTAAGAAGAGGATCCACAGCCCATTGGGTCCCACCGTAGGGTGTGAAAAAGTAATAGACATGTACGGTATTGGCAAATGGAACTTCCTTTTTCTCAAACTTTCCACAGATAAAACCACCCCCATACCCACATTGAGCTGATGTGCGTTCAGAGGGAATGGTTATTAAAAGACCAATGGTGATTACGAGGATAATTGCCATATTAGACATGTATTTCATGGCTCACACTCTCCTCTAGGCTTAGCCGCCCAACGGCCTGCGCTTCACCTGCGCCGCGAAGCGCAGCGGAGCGGCGTCAGGTGCAAGCGCGTGTTAGGCGGCGCTTATGGTTGCAGTTGCCCTTCCTTGATTAGAACTGGTGTTAGGTGTTCAGGGATGCCCTGCAACCTGATTTGAACACATCCAAGCTTGTACGCATCTTCAATAGTGCGTCCTGCTCCTAATGCTTGATAAAAGCCAATTGCAAAAGCGATAGCGGCTTTGTCGCCAATTGCTTGATTCATTCCAATAACGTATTTGATATGTTTCCCAATCGCCTTTGCCTGGGTCTCCGAGTAACAGGCGTTCAACAACACGCATTTTACTTGCTTGGCAAATTGCTCAAACAATGCCGCCAGCGCGTCGGGTTGAACAAGTTGAGTTTGTCCTGTCTGATTCTCAAAACACAAAGCGCCTGTGGATGTGCCGTGACCAGAAAAATGGACGATTTGCGGTCGTATATCAAGCAGTGCTTGGCTAATGTCTGCTGGTCGCACGGACAATTGAGGTATCTCCAGTTTGAAACGATCTCGCAACTGAGACATTTTGAGTTTTTCGTTAATTTCTCGAAACTCTTCCCCTAATCGTAGACGAGAAGCATCTGTTGGATCAGCAGCACAAAATAGGATTGAGATATTATCTCTTCCGTTTAGGATTGATCCATCAGAGATTGTGGAATATTTTTCAACGTAAGGTAAGTATTCCTGCGTGTAAAAATAGGAGTCCAATTTTTTCATTACTTCCTCATCCTGTTTAGTTATTTGTTTAATATCATCAATTGAAAGAGATCTGAGAAAAGTTTTAGGATCGTATGAAATGCAAAGCTTATAGGCTATAGGAGATAGACTATCGAGGAGCCTTCTTGGTGTAGGAGAAAGTTTCTTTTTAGTCTTATCTATGACGTGAAGCACTCCGTTCCCCCTAAAAGGTTCCAAATATATATCTTCACTACTAATACTAAACGTGCGAGAACTTTTAACATCATAGGCGTCAATGCATATCCGAAATGCGCATGCATGCCCCCCTATAAGGACATCGAAGTGTTCTTCGTCTTCATTTCTAAACTGCCAAACTTGCACTGTATTGTTGGGGGTTAATGGAATTATGTCATATTCCTTGTAGTCAAGCACTAATCTGATATGGTACTTGTGTGGTATTGGTCCCTGCGCTTCAATGCACATTGGTGTTTCAACAACATACGTTGGATATTGATACATGTAGTCGATGTATAAGCGATTTACAATAACATCACTTTTATTACGACTATAGAGTATAAAGCGAAGTTTCGAAGAAGGATTTACGATAATCAGTCCAAAATCATCAGTTTTTGATTTTAAGCCAAACATTTTCGTGTCCTTTATCAAAAGGGCGGAACCCAACCGAAGGGCTCAAACCCCGACTTGAAAGCAAAACAAATAACCAACACCGCCGCCTAACGGTCGCGTTCAGCCGCGCCGCGAAGCGCAGCGGAGCGGCGTCGGCTGGAACGCGGTGTTAGCCCGCGCCTTGCCTACGAAGATGACGCTGTGCCATCTTGAACCCAAGCGTATCTGGCGTTGATGTATTCCGACCACCCCCGCATTCCTGGCAACTGTCCCATCAACCAACCGCCAAATAGTCGCTCGGTGCTAATGCTGATGAACCTATCTCGCCGTTGCACCAGTTTTTTCCAAACATCTGTCACCGTATCACCAAGCGGCGCAAGATCAGGCGAAGTCACTCTGCGGAAATCGGCGTTATGGTCTGGGGCAATATGAAGTACACATACGATGTCTGCGCCCAATTCCTGCGCCCGTTCTATCTCGTGGGCTAAAAACTGCTGGCGCATCAGTTGATAGAACGGCTCATAGAACAGTGCTTCAAAGTTGGGCAACAATTCCTTGTTGATTGGGCAATCATCCCGCCTGAAAAGCGGCCTGTAAATGTTGGTGCGGTCTGTGCCACTCCTGGCAATTTTGAGCGACGCCCCACCATATGACTCGGTGTATTTCCACTCAATCAGGGCAATCTGCCGCTTTCCATCTATCCGCTCAAACATCACGATTGCGTCTGCACTTGTGAAATTCGCGCCACGTGTCCGTTTGCCGTTACGCGAGATCTTCTCGCCCAGATAGTTTTCTTCGCCTATCCACTCAAAAGCGACATACTGTCCGTTTTCCACCGGGAGCATTGTCCGAATATCAGGGAAGACAGGGCGCAGGACTTTGGCTAGCGCGTCGGGCTTGTCCGAGAAAGCAAAGAGAAAATTGACACAGCAGACCTGCGAGTCGCAAAGATGATTACTGGGTTTGCCATTTTGGCCGTCGTGCCATTTGATACCCTGAGACGCAAAGTAGGCAAGTGCCGCCTGTCGAATTTCGGGAAACAGGTTCTCTTCAGCACATTCGATAGGCAAACAAAATGGACGTGACTTGCCCTTGTAGACTCCATCGGCGCGAGCCGCGTTGGAAAAGTATGGTGAACTCGCTTTGAATTTCGCCTGATGCAGTTTTTCGCTTTCGAGAAACTCGCCCATTCTGTTCATCCTGTCCGCAGTGAGCGGGCTAACTTGTACTTATCTCGACTCTCTATGTTATCTTGCGTGACTCTCTATGTTATGCCATACGACAGCCACAGTTGACCAGGGACTTACACGCTCATGCTATCATACAACGGAAATTTCTGTCAAAGCAGGAGCACCATCATGCCGGAGAGAAAACTGGCCGATCGCATCCGCGACGCCATCCGCCGGCGTGGCTATTCCATCCGCACCGAGAAAGCCTACCTCCATTGGTACGAACGCTTCGTCCGCTTCCACAAACTCCGCCACCCCGCCGCCATGGGCGCACCGGAGGTTGAAGCCTTCCTCACCCACCTCGCTGCCTGCGAGCAGGTTTCCGCTTCCACTCAGAATCAGGCCCTTGCCGCCCTTCTGTTCCTCTATCAGGAAGTTCTCGCCATCCCCCTCGGCGATGTGCACGCCCTGCGCGCGAAGAAAAGCACCTACGTCCAGCCCTACCTCAGCCATGACGAATGCCTGCGCATCCTCGCCGAATTGGATGGCACGCCTTACCTTGTCGCTTGCCTTCTCTACGGCAGCGGACTGCGATTGCTCGAAGCGCTGCGCCTGCGTATCCAGGACCTCGATGTCGAGAACGCTCTCATCGCCGTTCGCGACACCAAGTCCAACCGCGATCGCATGACCTTTCTCCCGGACGAGGAGCGGTTTCTCCAACGCCTCCGCGCCCACCTGGAGGGGGTCCGCCGCCTTTATGAGGTTCACCTTGACGTTCCGGTCTCCATGCCGCCAGCGCTGGCGCGCACATACCCCAGAGCAGCTCCTTCCTGGGAATGGCAGTACGGCTTCCCCTCCCGCGACCGCTCTGTAGACCCGTACCCTTGTCGTCAAGAGGCATCACCTCCACCCCAGCGGTGTCCAGCAGGCCATCAACGCCGCCGTCCGTGCCGCAGGCATGACCAAACGTGCCACCGCCCATACCCTGCGCGCTGCCTTCGCCCACCGGCTTAAAGAGGCCGGTTACCAGCTCGACGATATCCAACACCTCATGGGGCATGCCGATATTCGCACCACTCAGCATTCCCTTGAAGGCCAGGCGCCTGCCTGCAAACGCTTACGCGGTCCCCTATCCTGCTATCAAGAAAGTGCGCAAAGGTGCGC
>NZ_JPIM01000075.1 GCF_000735195.1 Chloroflexus sp. MS-G | reverse complement strand
CCCCCTGGCCCCTTCCGCTCTCACCAAGCGGGAGCGGAGGGGGGGGTAGGAGCGGAGCAGGGGCGATCCTGCGGCTGGCAACGATACCGCGTTTGCGCACCAGATCACCCCTCTCCCGCAGGGCGGGAAAGGGGCTGGGGGTGAGGGCGGCCCTCACCTTCTCCCCTGGCCACCTTCCTCTCCCACGCTGCGGGAGCGGAGGGGGGATGATGGGTTTTTGATCAGGCTCTTATAACTCCGCTCACTTGCTTGCAATATGTTAAGCGACATTGCTGAAATCCCTTCTTACAACACTGTGCCTATCTGCTATCATACAGCCATGCAGCCTCACACCGAGAGGAATATTTATGTCGATCTATCCCATACCAAATCAGCCTCAGGCAAACCAGACGCTGCGCTGGGTGATGCTCGGTATTGGCCTGCTCGTCACGACACTCGTGCTCTGTTGTAGTTTCTTCATCTTTGGTGGGTGGCAGCTCATCGGTGGGGTCATAAGCGAGACCTCAGCCATTGAAGATGTCATTCGTCAGTTTATGGATGCTGGACGGCGGCGGGATATTGGTGCGGCGGAAGCACTTTTTGCCGATACCGCCCTGAGTTCGATCTCACGTGCAGACTTTGAGCGTCTTTTTGCCAACCGACAACTGTTTCGAGAAGTGACCGATCTCTCGTTGAACAGTTTCAGTATCAACACAAATCTTGAAGGGACGACTGCCGAGGTTGGCGGTACGATCACTTATGTTGATGGTTCTTCGTCACAATCGTTTACTGCCAGATTATGGAAAAAAGGTGAGCAATGGCGGTTAGTACGGATTGATTTTCGTTGATGGTGGACAACCAGAAAAAGACTGGCGGTGAAGGTGTGCCATTCGCAGACAAGAGTAACATTTAGCGTAGGACGGGAAAAAAACCTTTTTGTCACTGGTTGTTTTTTCCGTTCCTGTCTGTGTGGAAGCGGGAGGAGACCATAGGGAAAGGTGAGAGGGCTGCCGAGGCGCAAATACGCCGATATCCAGATACCAGAATACAGGCCGAACACATCATAAAGTTGGGATGAACGTGCACGCGATGCACGCATACGATGCTTGCCGTCGTATCAAAAACTGCAAAGGAGTTGTAAAATGTTTCGTACTCTTCTCGTTCCCCTCGATGGTTCAGGTGTCGGAGAACAAGCCTTGGCGGCAGCCGCCCGATTGGCACGGGCCAGCGGTGCAACCATCCATTTAGTACATGTGCATTATCCCAATTCGTTGACACCAATTGTCATCGAGACCTTGCCGGTGATCGATAACGAGTTGCACTCGCTCGCAGCCGAACACGAGCGGTTTTACCTTAGTCAGGTTGCAGCGCAACCGGTCCTGAGTGGGATACAAACGGTCATTACCCGCCTAGAAGGGCCGGTGGCCGAGACACTTGCCAATCATGCTCAGGCAATCAATGCCGATCTGATCGTTATGACAACTCACGGCTGGAGTGGTTTTGAGCATTTCTGGCTGGGAAGTGTCGCCGAGGCGTTGCTACGGCTCACCCACACCCCACTCTGGTTGATGCGACCAGGCGATTCGGCAGTGCGAGCTGCCCAACCACTGCATCGTATTCTCGTACCGCTCGACGGATCAACACACGCCGAGCAAGTACTCCTGCCGGCCCAGCGACTAGCCGCAGTTGACGGAGCACGCCTGATTCTGGCACGAGTTTTGGTACGTCGTCAGCGCGATAGTGACGAAGCTATTGCTGAGCAGAAACAAGCGATTGAGGCGTATCTAAAGGAAGTAGCTGCGCGCTTAGAAGCGCAGGGTGTAACGATTGATATTGCCGTAGGTGCTGTGGGAACTGCCGACCAGCCGGCGCGTGCACTACTCAACCTCAGCCGCGAATTGCAAGCTGATGCAGTCGCACTGGCTACTCGTGGGCAAGGGGGCTGGCAGCGCCTGATAATGGGGAGTGTCGCCGATAAAATCATTCGGGCCAGTCCGGTACCGGTCCTGGTGGTTCGCCCGTAGTGCTCACATGCCAGCCTTGAATAAGCGGACAGGATCACCAACCCGTACTTCGCCTTCGTTGATGACCCGTGCATACAGGCGGCTCCAGCCTGGATGAAGCCGTTGACTGATACGGGTGAATTGGCCGCGTAGAAACGAGGCAGCAATCGTGTTACACGGTGTTGTATATTCGGTGATCTCCAGTTCGACCCACGCACCGATGCTCAGCCGGTCACCGATCCCGATTGCTGCCCAATCAAGACCACTGATTGTCAGGTTCTCGCCGGTCGTTCCCGGCGCAATCGGGTGACCTTCGGCTTGCAAAGCGGCGATCCGCTCGGCGGAATAGAGCGAGACGGCCCGTCTTGGCCCACCGTGGTGTTCCCGGTCACGCTGGTAATCACCACGAACGCCATTTATCGTGATTTCGACGACCGGTACCGGGTATTTCGGAACGCCACCTTTCGGATTGACGTTGATTTGCAAGATTCTGCCTTCCAGGTGCGAATGTTTCATTTTTCCTCTTCTCATTTCTGTTTGTATTTGTTATCATACCAGATATTTGACCGCAATTGAGCAGATCTGTCAGGTTGCTATGGAACCTTCATCCGATAAACAATCGACTTCGTCAGCTATCACTGCCGTCGTCGAAGTGCCCACCGACGAGGCCCGACCACCGGTAGGTACAGTACACGACACGACATCGGTACGGTCACCCAGAACCTGGTGGGCCATCAGTCGGCGCTGTGGTTTTGCCCTGTTCGGACTACTAACATTCGTGTTGGCGCTAGAATTGCTTAAGCGCGGTGCTGCGGGGTATGGACGGATTGTGGTGAACTGGTTAGATGTCAGTACACCGGCCAGCGCGCTCGGCTTTGGTTGGTTGTTAGCCTTTCTCTTTCTCAGTGGCTCGCCGGTGGCAGCCATCGCCGTATCGTTTTTCGCGTCAGGAACAATCGATGGTTTGCAAACCTTTGCGATGATCACCGGTTCACGGTTGGGTGCATCATTCATCGTGCTGTTTGTTGGGTTCATATACCATCTGCGTGGTCATCGGCGGGCAGCGAGCGTTAGCATCGGTGTACTTTCACTACTGACTACGGCGGCTATCTATTTGCCGGCATTTGGGTTGGGCTACTGGCTGCTCGATGCGCATTTGGTGGGCATCGTTACCGCCAGTGCTGACAGCCCGCTGTATTCACTCTTCGATCTAGTAATTGATCCAATCGTGGCCATCGTGGTAAGCATCTTACCCGAGTGGTCATTGTTGGTTGTAGGAGCACTGGTATTACTTGGCGCATTTAGCCTGCTCGACCGCGCCATTCCAGAGGTTCCCGGTGGTCAAGAAATCTTTGGTAAAGCCGGTCAGTTACTCTACCGACCATGGGTGATGTTTCTGTTTGGCGCCGGGATCACGTCATTTACCCTCTCGGTGTCAGTTTCGCTATCAATGTTAGTACCATTGACAGTGCGCGGTATTATTCGGCGTGAAAATGCGCTGCCTTACATTATGGGAGCCAATATTACCACGTTTATTGATACGCTAGTCGCAGCCTTGATTGTCGGTGGCTCAGCAGCATTTACCATCGTGCTGGTTGAGATGCTGAGCGTAACCTTCTTCTCGTTGTTGGCGCTCCTCTTCTTCTATCGCTGGTTTGCCCGCGTGATACTCAGATTGGAAACGACGATTGTTCATTCGCTCCCACGTCTCGCCGGTTTCCTGGGGATTATGGTGATAGTACCGCTGGTGTTACTATTTGTTAAATGGTGAATGTGATGCACATTGCTCTTTATGCAGGTGAAGGTCTGCAAGCAGACGATCTGCTTACCTTTGCTAAACCGTTTATCACCACATTAGCGCGGCAATTGACTCTGATTGCACCGACAGAAGAGCAGAGTACGCTTGATGAGATACTCACTCGTTTACAACTCGATCCTACCATCACAGTACGGCGTTGGTGTCAAGAAGAATCGTTTACCCTGGCAATTCTAAAGGCAGTACAGACCGTGCACCCTGATGTCTTACTCTTACCCGCATTTACTGCACGGGCAACGCCATTAGAGTGGTGGCTGCGGCGCGAGGAGTTCAATTTGCTGCACATGTTGCCAGTATCATTCCTCCGTGTGCACGGACGAATTACGCCAATTCGTCAGATTCTGCTCGCCAGTGCTGGCGGCGAGCAGTCGCTGCGCTGTATCCCATTGGTGCGCCAGATTGCACAAGCCTTTCAGGCAACGGTCACCGTTTTACACGTCGTTTCGCAGGAGGTGGTGTATTTCGAGGGATTTGCCGCATCGCCATTGTCAGGTGAGACTGCGTTACAGATCGATGAAGCGACCGCCACGGTGTTGCACCGGATGGTAGCCGCATTGGCGACGGAGGGCGTAAGCTGTCGTTTACAAGTGATCAACGGTTTAGTTGAAGAAACTCTGCTGACTGAATGTCAGCACTACGATCTCTTCGTGATCGGTAGCCATCTGGCCGATGATGTAGAGCCAACCAGCCAGTGGCTACGCTTTCTTCGCCGCATTTCCTTACAAGATGTGACTCGCGATTTGCTGGAAGGTAGTCCAATACCGGTTTTGGTGGTGCGGTAGATGCGGTTCACTTCTCTTCGGCATTACTGTGCACCCGTTAACACCTTCAGAGCCACCTGCAACTGCGGATCGTCTTCGGGATCAAAACGCCACCACTCAGCTTCGATCAGCACATCGGGAATAATGCCGGTTCCTTCGATCAACGTGCCATCAGGGAGTTGATAGGCTACCTCAGCCAGGAGCAGGCGTGAACCATCACTGAAATTGTAGCCGTACAAGTTTTCGGTATTACCGGCAGAAGGTACGCCAACGATTGTTGCCTGACGCAAGAGACGCATACCGGCGGTGAACATCTCGGCGGCGCTGGCCGTCTCGTCACTAATGAGGACAACAACCGGAATATTGGTTAAGCCAGAGATGGTTCGTCCGCGCGGAATACGCTGCTCCTCACGCTCATTACGTCCGACCGATGCGCCGATACTCCCACCATCGTGAAAGAGGGCGATGATATTGCGCATCACGTGAATATAGCCGCCACTATTGTCACGTACATCAATAATGATACCGCGCAGCGGCCCCTCAGCCAGCAGTGTCGTCAGGGCATCACGAGTCTGCGTATCGGCGTTGTCAACGTAAAAGCTGGGAATGTGTAACAAACCAATGTCACCGGCAAGTCTTTTGGCAGTAACCTGATTAAAGACAGCAATATCGATGATCGCCCGTACCAACTCTATCTCACGCGGTTCTTCACGACCACGTTTAATAGTGAGATGAACACTGGTTCCGGGCAAACCACGTACCGCACCAATCGCACCTTCCGGCCCAAACGCACTGTTATCGTTGAACGGAATCCCATTGACCGCCAGGATGACATCGCGCGGCAAAATCCCAGCCTGGTCAGCCGGACCGCCAGGCACAACACGGGTTATCAATCCACCTTCCTCGATGGTACGTACACTGACACCAATCCCACCGTACTGTAATTGACCACGTGCTTCGGCCATCTGTGCCGCAACCTCTTGCGGCGACTCGAAGCGCGAGTGATCATCACCTAAACGTGCAATCATTTCCCGCATGATGGTGTAAAACGCTTCAGGCGTGGCAGCCGCCTCGACCTTGGGTTGTAGCTCAGCACGCACTGCATTCCAATCGAGGCCGTTGAAGTCCTCATACAGATAGTTATCCCGCACCGTTTCCCACACCTGCTGAAAGATGTCCAGCCGTTGTTCGCGACTGAGCGGCGCCAGGGTTGGGGTCGGTGCGATAGTGGCAACCGGCGTTGGCGTCTGGATAGGGAGTACCGTCGTCTCCGCTGACGGTACCGTCGTTTGCGTAGATGTCGGTTGCGGCAGAGATGTCGCGGTAGATGTCGGTCGCTGCTGATCGGTCGGTAAGCCAATCTGTCCATCGCGCAGAGCAGAGCAACCGGTAATCAGAATTGTTGTAAGCAAAAGTAGCAGAATGCGTTGCAGATACATCGTGTTCGTGTCGTTATACGGTTCTACTGTACCATTACTGTTCAACAGCATGATACCATTAGCACCACCATCATACGGTGAGAGCTTGCTGAGAATGTAGGGTTGCAGAGCCACTCTGCCGGTGTCCGACGATGCTGACGATTCACGGCACGTTAGCACCTGGCACTCTTCTTTGCTCATAGGGGGAGAGGAAGGTGGAACACGACCAGGGACGAAGAGGGGTTCAGACTGACGTGATGGAACACGACGGTACATTATGCGCCGATGATGACCACCCTGCGAGGGACTAGACAATAGAGCAGGTTGCGGGCGAGAACAGAATATAATGTCTTTCACGGTGCCGCCAAGAGCGGATTCGCTACCATGATGCACTGACGCGGCGGGCGCTTCCTGCCACTGGCGCACGGCAGGAGTATGCTTCACACGCGAAACGCAGCCATAAGAGGATGACAATCTATGCTGCCTGACATTCAATTTGTACAACGTCCAGGGATTATCGAGTTTGGCTGGGGCCATCTGGCTGCTGATTTGCTGCCGCGCACGGAATTGTTACGCGCCGCAACCTGGACCCTCACCCATGACGCACCGGCTGCTCTTACATACGGCTTCGCCCAGGGACCCGGGCGTCTCCTGGCATTGCTGGCTGCCCGGCTGGCCGTGCCTGAGACAGAGTTGATGATTACCGGTGGCACTTCGCAGGCGCTCGATATGATCTGTAAGCAATTGACACAACCGGGTGACGTTGTATTGGTCGAAGCACCAACGTATCACCTGGCGTTGCGTATTTTTCGTGACTACCGGCTGCGTCTAGTAATGGTACCAGGCGACCAGCAAGGGCTGCATGTGACAACAGTGGCAACGCTGGTGAGGCTTTTCCGTCGCCGTGGTGAGCGGGTCGCCTTTCTCTACCTGGTACCGACCTTTAACAATCCCAGTGGGATTACGCTGAGTGCAACGCGGCGCGCAGAACTGGCGCGCCTGGCAACAGCACTTGAGTTAACCGTTGTTGAAGATGAGGCCTACGCCGAATTGTGGTATGAACTGCCACCGCCGCCACCCATCACCAGCTTTGCTACCGGTAGTTCACTCATCCGTCTGGGGAGTTTTGCCAAAGTGTTAGCCCCCGGCTTACGTCTAGGTTGGATGCATGCGCCAGCAACAGTGATCCAGCGCTGTACGCAGTCGGGCATGCTCGACAGCGGTGGCGGAGTGAACCATTTGACCGCCCACATTGTACTGGCATTGTTGCAGGCTGGTGATTTTGAACCGCATCTGTTGCGGTTACGCAACGCCCTTCGTGCCCGACGTGATGTGCTGTTAGAAGCACTGGCCCGTATGATTCCATCCGGAGTAACCTGGCAACCGCCATTAGGCGGGTTCTTTGTCTGGCTCCGTACACCGCCCACGATTGATACCACTACCCTACTGGCCCGTGCCGAGGCTGCTGGCGTGTCGTACATTCCTGGTGCACGGTTCTACGCCGGAAACGGTGGCCGTCACGAATTACGCCTGGCGTTTTCGATGCTGTCGGAAGCCGATTTGATCGAAGGCACCCGTCGTTTGAGCAAGGTCTTACGGGATGCGCTATGACCGTTCTTTCGTTACCAATTTCACCTGCTGACCATGGCCGCCCGCTTGGCGTGATTGCCACCGAGCACCTGGGTGAAGTCGGACGACTGGCTGCCGCACGGGGTGGATTATGGATCGGTCGGCGGCGCGTTGATGCCGCCACCCCCGCAACCGGTGGCGAGACGCTGCTTGTGCGTTTACCTCCTGCCGGCAGCTATTGCGATGCCCCATTAACGCTCGAACACATTATCTACGAAGACGACGATCTGGTCGTCATCAACAAACCACCAGCCTGTTATGTGAGCGATACACCGTGGGATACGCACGGCAGTGTGTTGGCCGTCATGCGGCGCTTACTGACATTGCGCGATGGTCAGCCACCAGTGCTACACTTAGCGCATCAGCTCGATGTTGGCACATCGGGCATTCTGGTCATGAGTAAGCAGTCACGAGCGAATGCACCGTTGCAGAGGGCATTTGCCCAGGGTTTAGTCTACAAACGGTACCTTGCCGTGTGCGCAGGTCATCCACCGGCCACAACCGAGGTGATCACCGGTCACGGTCGGGCTGCCGGTGGGCGGTGGCGGCTATACGATCAAACAGCTATCGGGCAGCCACTCCCTGATGGACAGCGGATCAAGCTGGCGCATACCTGTCTGACGGTGCGTCAGCAATACGCCGATGCCGCGCTGGTGTGGGCCGTCCCGCGTACCGGACGCACCCACCAGATTCGGCTGCACCTGGCGGCTCTCGGTTGCCCAATCCTTGGTGATGAGCGCTACGGCGGGCCAACAGTCGTGGCCGGGCACAGGCTGCCTCACCCACTCCTCCACGCCGCTGAGCTGATCCTACCCCACCCAACGGTCGGTCGCCCACTCCACCTGTTCTGCCCACCGCCACCATTGCTGCTGACGATTGTTGCCCGTTTGCAGCGGGTATGATGTCGCGATGATAACCTGTACTCAACCCACAAGATGAACTCTTTACCAATCTACGTTTCACCATTCACATTCGTGACATGAGGAGTCAACTCTGGAATCACTGTGTTGTATTTCAGCAGATGGGTTTGGAAATTCACCTCACCCTTCCCCATCTTTTCTACGAATGCCATCGCACGACCACAACACCCACTGATGAACTTTACTTCATCGGCGATACCCGGCGTAATCGTCCGGCCAGCATCCCACCGAGTGCCCCACAGACGCAGCCTAACACCTGACCAAACAGTAACAGCGGTGGTACCGATAACCCAACATTTGCCAAAGCTGCGACCAGAATCCCAACGACTCCGACTAGCAGACCATGCATTGCAAACGCTTCACTGGCGAACCAGCCAGCAACAAACCCACCCACGCCGGTCAAGCTGGCGCCAAGCAAAATCAGCAGCACGTGAATCGGATTTTGGAGCGATGGCTCAGTAAACACTGCACTCTGCCCGAACAGCACAATCATCATTTGCAAAAGGATGGTCAGCGCGAAATCGGTTATAAAACCAGAAATAACCGCCGTCCAACGAATGTTCACGAAATTCACCCCCTGGCGTTTTCTTGCCCAGATGACCGGCACTTCACAGGAGCGGCGAGGTTGTTCACTCGACGCACTGCCGTGATCGGTAACCGGCTCACTTCATCCGAATGCAGTATAGCTGATTGGCGCATCTGTAGTATCACCGACGGCGCTGATCGTATCCGTAACAGGAAAAGCGGGTCTTGCGACCCGTCCCTCTACGTCAGAGTCAATACCTGATGATCACGTGCTGGCAGCCGCTGTCGGTACCGCAATGAGCTAATTTGCCATGTGCCAGACAAAGAGGAAGACTAACAGGGAGATTTGGAGGGCATAAGCTACATCAGAACGAGCCATTCGCCAGAATTCTTCCTGGCCTAACCACCACCAGATGCGGTTGAGACCAGAGCGGACACGCACATGATTGTCCCATCGTTGCAGATGTGAGACTCGTGCCAAACGAACTAGCCGACGCAGACCATTGACGAGCGTAAACATCCACGCCCCCGCAACCAGTAGTTGCAGCAGCATCTCCATGCGGCGCACTCCTTACAATGTGGTGATGTGTTTGCAACAATAGCGCCCACCCTGGCGCATGGTGACGACTTGATCACTCTTTGTACATAGTATGCACTAGTTTTGATCGAACACGCAAGGGGTTTTCAGGGAGAATTTCCCTCTTAATCGGGAAAAATGGATGAATCTGGTGACAATGTCTCAATATAGTCGAGAGACAACACCTTGCGCACCGGTAGAGTAAGTTGAACTCTCACCCTACCGGTGTGTTGAAAGACATACCTGCTGTTCACCCGCGGTTCTGACAGGTTCAGCTTTGCCACTATCGACATTCAATACCGAGCGTGCGGTAATAGTCATCAACTGCTTCAGTATGCAGGACGGTTTCCGGGTCAATCGCCGTCTTCAGCACACCGAGCGACTGCAAGAGTTGCGCTTCTTTGGCCCAAACTTCACGATCACTGGCTCCAACGCAGCGCTGACCAATCCCATAGCGCATTAACTTGATCGTCTCAACGGCTTCAAACTCCAAATGATCACGATCAAAGTCAGGGCTGCGGGCCAGAATAATCTCGATGGCTGCCGCCGGATCGTTCAATGCATCTTGCCAGCCACGCAATGTCGCCTGAACGAAGGCGCGCACCGTGTTTGGATGCTGGCGTGCAAACGCAGCAGTCGTAAACAGCACGTCGCCCATCAGTTCAACGCCGTAATCACGCGCTACAATAAGTTCAATATCGGCACCAGCAGCGCGAGCGGTGTATGGCTGATCAGTCGCGTAGACTGGCCAGACATCGGCACGCCGTTCGAGGAACGGCGCTAAGCTGTAATCACCCGGAATTTCAATCACGCTGGTTGGATCAACGCCGGTGGCTGCCAGGAGTGCCCGATACTCAGTCTCGACATTGTCGCCGTAGAACATGCCAACGCGCCGCCCAACGAAGTCTTGTGGCGAGCGAATGCCACTATCACGATGCACCATAAATGCGACCGGACTGGCTTGAAACCAGGTTGCCAGTGCTACGACCTCAATCCCTTGCTCGCGACTAATCAAAACGGTATCGGCACCGGTGCTGCCAAAGGTGTCGGCGCCTGTAGCGACTAATGGTAACGGAACGGCATCAGGCCCGCCGGGGAGAATTGTCACCTCTAAACCGGCATCGCGGTAATACCCGCGAGCATCGGCGACCAGATAACCGGCAAACTGAAACTGTGGAAGCCATTGTAGCCGCATCGTGACTTTCGTCACTTCTGGAGCGTTGTTGGTGCTGTTGTTTACCGATGTGTTCGTACAACCGGTTACGATAATAAGGAGTACAAACAGCAATAATGTTTGTCTGAAACGGGGTGACATCGCACGCCTCCATCGTCAATCTGTTTCACGCCGCAACTATCGTTCGCGTTCCCAGTACACAATGAGGTGCTCAAGCCAGAGAAACAGACTGTGAAGGATAAGCGCCAGGCCAGCAGCAGCAGCGACCGCAGCAAACGCACGATCGGTTGCCAGGCGATACGTAGACGTGGTGATCAGATAGCCCAATCCCTGCCCCGCTCCAGCGAGTTCACTGACCAGCGCCCCAATAACGGCCAGTGCACCGGCCACGCGCAGACCGCTGAAAATGAAGGGGAGTGCTGCCGGTAGCCGAAGCATGCGCAAAATCTGCCATTTTGATGCACCGTAGGCTTCCATCATGGCCAGTTGTTCAGGGGCCGGACGGCGTAAACCGCTGATGGTAGCAATAAGGAGTGGAAAGCTGGCAAAGAGCGCGGCCATCGCCGCACGAGCTGCGATCCCAGGTCCTAGCCAGACCGTAAGCAGTGGCGCCAGAGCAACTGAGGGGAGGCTCTGCCCCACCAAGATCCACGGGTATAGCACATCTTCGATTGGGCGAACAAAGAGAAACACGATAGCCAGGCTGAACGCGACGCATATCCCAACGGCCAGTCCGAGCAGGGCTGCCTCAGCCGTAGCGCCGGTGTGGTACAACAATCGCACTTCAGGTTGGAGTGCAGCTGTAATCACTCGTGAGGGTGGTGGTAACAGGTACACTGGAATACCGGCGGCTTGCAGCCCCCATTCGAGTAAGAGTAACAGAACAACGCCGAGCACCAGTGATAATCCCAGGCGATGGAACAAGTTGTGCGACGTGATTGCCTTCATAATGCTCTATATTACCATAGGTAGCAACGAGTGGTAGGGACAGGTTCCGCTCTGATACCTTGCAGATAGGTCACTTTGCCTGCCATTGGTATGCTCTTGAGCAGCGCGCCGGTTCTACCTATGCTCCCATAAGTCGCGGACTGGAAGCCAGTCATCCCGGGCAGCGCCAACCACGTGGCAGGCGATCATCCTGAGCGACAGGCATCACTCGTAGCGCTCTGCTCATTCGCAGAGAAGGAGTCGTCATCATGATGAAAATGTTGCCACTCACTACTGCCCTCGTTCCTAGCTCTATTGCGAGATTACCGGTTTTCAGCGATACTTGTGCTTCGGAAACGATAGCCCAGCCAGACGACAAAGAGGATCAGCGTTTTAGGAGATGCTTCTGCTATTGATAAAACGTTGTACGACCCAGGTGATAGAGGGTGAGGTTCAACAATGCACGATCTGGAGCGGATTCGACGTGAAGCAAAGCGATCATTAGATCGACTACTACCAAGAGTTTCCCAGGAATTTTTTGCAGCCTATGGCGCAAATGCCGATTGGTATGTGTTCGAGCAGCGATTACGGCACGAATGGCCACGGTTGTTTGAGTTGTTACTCAGTCTTTACGGTACGCAGTACGATTTCTTTTACCACCTCGAACAATTGTTGCTGATGATGGCCCGAAGCTGGTATGAACGTCCGTCCTGGCTCAAACAGCGTGACTCCCTACGCGAGAGCGACGCCGAATGGTTTCAATCAGAGCGCATGATGGGCGGTGTGCTCTACGTTGATCGTTTCTGTGGTACTCTCAGTCGCTTACGTGAGTTTATTCCGTATTTCAAAGAGCTGGGATTAACCTATCTCCATCTGATGCCGCTGTTTGCAGCACCGGAAGGAAATAACGATGGTGGCTATGCCGTTAGTAGCTATCGCCACGTGAATCCGCGACTCGGTACCACTGCTGAGCTTGCTGAACTGGCCTATGATCTCGATAGAGCAGGGATCAGCCTGGTGCTTGATTTCGTCTTTAACCACACCTCTGACGAACACGAATGGGCGCGACGCGCACAGGCGGGTGATCCCGATTATCAGGAGTTCTACTTCCTCTTCCCGGATCGCACGATGCCAGATGCTTACGAACGGACTCTGCGCGAAATCTTTCCAACGGTACGACGCGGGAGCTTTACCTGGCGGGCTGATATGCAGCGTTGGGTCTGGACGACCTTCAATAGCTTTCAGTGGGATCTGAACTACGCTAACCCGGCTGTCTTTCGCGCTATGGCCGCCGAGATGCTGTTTCTGGCCAATCTCGGTGTAGCGGTGTTACGTCTCGATGCGGTTCCATTCATCTGGAAACGAATGGGGACCAACTGCGAAAATCAACCCGAAGCGCACTGGATTATTCAGGCTTTCAATGCCATTGCGCGAGTTGCAGCGCCATCGCTGCTCTTCAAATCTGAGGCGATAGTCCATCCTGATGATGTCTTGAGCTACATCAGCCCTGACGAATGTCAACTCTCGTACAACCCGCTCTTGATGGCCTTACTCTGGGAGACACTGGCAACTCGCGAAGTGAAATTGCTGGCGCATTCGCTGAGCCATCGCTTTCGCTTGCCCCCAGGGTGTGCGTGGATCAACTATCTGCGTTCACACGACGATATTGGCTGGACATTTGATGACAACGACGCACGTGCGGTAGGGATCGATCCAACAGGTCATCGCCAGTTTTTGAATGCGTTTTACACTGGGCGTTTTCCGGGATCGTTCGCACGTGGCTTACCATTTCAAGAAAATCCTGATACTGGCGATGCGCGGGTCTCAGGTACCCTCGCTTCCCTAGCAGGTCTTGAACAGGCGCTGGAGAGTGCTGAACCACAGGCAATAGAAATCGCAATTCACCGTATTATTTTGTTGCATAGCGTCATCCTCAGTATCGGTGGGATTCCGTTGATCTACCTGGGTGATGAAGTAGGCACCCTCAATGACTATAGCTACATCAACGACCCGGCAAAAGCCATTGACAGCCGTTGGGTACATCGTCCGTTGCGCAACCAGTCAGCGATGAATCAACGTCACGATCCTACTACCGTGCCCGGTCGCATTTTCAGTGCCTTAACCTACCTTATCCACTTACGAACCAGTTTACCGGCCTTACGTGATGGCACGATGGAGATAGTACGCAGTGATAACCGTCATGTCCTCGCCTACGTGCGGCAGACGGGTTCACAGCGTGTATTGGTTTTGGTCAATTTTTCGGAATACCCACAGACGATTGCCGGTAATCTGCTGCGCATGTATGGTCCCGGCCCTGAACTATTCGACCTGGTTCACGAGCAGGTGGTAACAACATCAACAGACCTTACTCTGCACCCTTATCAGTTTGTCTGGCTAACACCGAGGTGGCCCACGGCCCACCGTTCTCGATAGTGTATTCGGGAAGCAGCGACGCGATGATCATTCGGGTAGAACGTGCAACCGGAGGCAGTGCCGTCGATAGCGGCATAACTTCACCAGACTAACAGGGGCGGGTTGAGAACCCGCCCTGTTGTGCTTATGAAGTGTGCGATGGGTTAACATCAAAACGCAGGCCAGAGGCCTGCACTGCCAGATAGAGAGGTATATGTTACGCGCTAACACACATCCTTAAACAACTCGATTAGCTCGCTGATCGTCTCCGCACGGCAGTTGTCCGGATCACTCAAACAGTTCTGGGCGTAGCATTCTAGCACAACACTATTGGCGCTGGCTAGAGCCTGCCGGATTGCCGCAATCTGGTGCACGATGTCGCGGCAATCGCGGCCTTCGGTAACCATACGCTGGATGCCGCGCACCTGACCTTCGATCCGCCGTAGGCGGCGCAATACTTCCTCACGCCGTTCCGGCGCAAGCGGACGAATTCCGGCATTCATGGCTGCTCCACTGTCTGAATCCGCTGCTGGTGATCGATCATTCACGCCGTTGCCAGAACTTTATCAAACAGCTCACGGTACATTGCCTCCGGTCGCGCACCAATGATTCGACTTACTTCGCGGCCGTTCTTGAAGATCACGAGGGTTGGGATACCCTGGATACCAAGTTGCGAAGCATATTGTACGTTGTCATCGGTGTTTACCTTGGCAATGGTGAGCCGCCCCTCATATTCGCCAGCTAGCTTGTCGAGAATTGGTGCAATCACGCGGCACGGGCCACACCACGGCGCCCAGAAATCCACAACAACCGGTGTTGGTGATTGCAAGACCTTTTCGGCAAAATCAGAATCATTGACAACAATTGGCTTAGCCATTGAACGTGTCCTCCTCTACAGTACGACCAGGATATATCATATACCCCCTAGGGGTACACTATACTCTGAAGCATGGCGACTGTCAAGAGGGTCGTTCATCGTGAGGGGTTTTTAGCGTTTTCACCTGACCTGGCAAAGGCGGGGAGCGAGGAAAGAGAAACAAGCACAGCAGCAGCAGCTTTCTGTTCCGACGGTGATCTGGAGCCAGGCCCTTCGTTGCGGCGCCGATCATACCCTGTCGCCACCTTTGCAGCGACGAGTTCCACTTCCCTACCTTCTTGCAGGGAGATGCACCAGCCGAATCCTTCCGGCCACGCACTCCGATGGTGGCGTAGCGTACCAAACTCAACCACAAACTAGAAACGTCGCCCCCTATCCGTACCCATTGTCGTCTGTGTCAACCCGCACACACCGATAGGAACCTTGCGTATGCTATGTTATACTGAAAGCGCAATCAGCGTAACACCTTCATGTGTAACCATCGGCAATAGCAGCACGAAGATCGCATTTTGTAAGGGAAGGAGGCAACCTTGGCAACGCTCGGACGTAATGTCACGATCACTCTGATCGGTCATGGCACCTTCCACCTGACCACGCCGGAAGGCCGCAATATTCTGATTGATGCGTGGGTAGACGGGAATCCGGCCTGTCCAGAGCCATGGAAGGCGCGGGTACGTGAGGGGCTGGCTGCGATCTTTGTCACGCACGGCCACTTCGATCACATTGGTGATCTGGTCGATCTGGCACGTGAAACCGGCGCAACGGTGGTCTGCCAGTATGATCTGGTACCCTACTTTGAAGGCCAGGGTATCCCCGCTGCGCAGATCGTTGGCTTCAATAAGGGTGGTACCGTCACCGTCGCCGATGTCCGTGCGACAATGACTACTGCTCACCACTCGAGCACAATCTATGAAAACGGGCAGATTATCAATCTTGGTACCGCGGCCGGATACGTATTGCGCTTCAGCAATGGCTTCACCATCTATCATACCGGTGATACCTGCGTAACGATGGATATGCAGATCATCGCCGAGCTGTACCGCCCTGAGTTGGTGATTTTGCCTATTGGCGACCACTTTACAATGGATCCACGCCAGGCAGCTTATGCCCTCAAGCTGATGGGATCGCCTAAATATGCTATTCCTGAGCACTACGGGACGTTCCCTATTCTGGTCGGTACACCAGAGGCGTTGATCGAGCATTGCCGTGAGTTTGGTGTGACGACGGAGATCATTGCATTAAAGCCCGGTGAATCGGTTAGTTAGGGTATGGTCTGAACTGATCGTGCTATTGCGACGACCGTTTGCTCGGCTGCCTAAACTATACAATGATGGTCGTCGGTAGAAAGGGAACGATTGCGGTTGTTCTTCTTTTCAAACGTGCCTGAAGAGCCGATCCAAAACTGCGGGATGCAAAGACACAATCTTTGCATCCTCAAATGTTCGGACAGGTGCTTTGTTCGTAACAAAAGTTCTAGTTAGAAAAATGAGGCAATCACATGCTTGAACATCTTCGCGCAACCGATCCGCTCATCGCCGATCTGATCGAGCGAGAGGCGCAACGTCAACGGCAGGGGCTTGAACTGATTGCCAGTGAAAATTACACGAGTCTGGCAGTCATGGAGGCGCAGGGATCGGTTTTGACGAATAAGTATGCCGAGGGCTTGCCCGGTCGGCGTTACTACGGTGGATGCGAGTTCGTTGATGCGATTGAACAGTTTGCTATCGATCGGGCATGTCAGTTATTCGGGACAACCCACGCTAATGTGCAACCGCACAGTGGCGCACAGGCCAACATTGCCGTATTCACGGCACTGCTCCAACCAGGTGATACCATTCTCGGCATGCGGCTCGACCATGGCGGGCATCTGACCCACGGCAGCCCAGTCAATTTTTCTGGCAAGTGGTACAACGTTCATTTCTATGGTGTGGATGCCCAAACCGGACAGATTGACTACGATGATCTGGCAGCAAAGGCGCGAGCACTTCGCCCGAAACTGATTACGTCGGGCGCCAGTGCCTATCCACGGATCATCGATTTTGCCCGTATGCGTCAGATTGCCGATGAGGTTGGGGCATTGCTGATGGCCGATATTGCCCACATTGCTGGCCTGGTAGCCGCCGGTGAGCATCCTTCGCCGGTTGGTTACGCGCACGTGATTACGACGACGACCCACAAGACGCTGCGTGGCCCGCGTGGCGGTTTGATCTTGATGGGGGAAGAGTTTGCCAAACAACTCAACTCGAGTGTCTTCCCCGGAACGCAGGGTGGGCCATTGATGCACGTGATCGCCGGTAAGGCAGTGGCATTTGGTGAGGCGCTGCGCCCCGAATTTAAGCAGTATGCGGCCCAGATTCGGCGCAACGCCCGTGCATTAGCCGAAGGATTACTTGCGCAGGGCCTGTCTTTGGTGAGCGGTGGTACTGATAACCATCTGATGCTGGTTGATCTCCGTAGCACGGGGTTGACCGGAGCACAGGCACAACGTGTACTCGATAAAGCCGCCATTACCGTCAACAAGAATGCCATTCCCGACGATCCGCAACCACCGATGAAAACGAGTGGGATTCGGATTGGAACACCGGCAGTTACGACCCGTGGTATGCGTGAGCACGAGATGGCCCAGATTGCAGCCTGGATTGGCGAAGTACTGACATACCCCGACGATGAGGCTCGCCTGCACCGGATAGCAGGTGAAGTAGCAGAGATGTGCCGCCATTTCCCGGTACCGGCTGATATGGTGCAGGTGCGTTAACAACGTACAATGCAAACGGTTGGGGGTAGAAGTAACATTCTGCTCCCAACTTACCACGGTCGCGCTACCGGCATAAGCTGGCGACTGATAAACCGGATCGCAATTCCGGCTGCCCCGAAGAATAGCAACGCAATCGCGATATTTTGTTGTTGTCGGGCAAGCTGCTGACGCAGCGCCAGCGCGTTATCACGCCGCAGATCGTCACCGAGAGCGGCAAATTCACGGGCCGCAGCTTCGGCATTCGTCTGAGCGCTGATGAGATCGAAGGTACGAGCCTGTTCATACGCCTGTCGCAACCTCTCACTCGCCTGCAAGCCCCGTGCAACACGTGCCCGATACTCGGCCAGGATTGCCGTTTGACGAAGGTCGTTAATGTCGCGGTAAGCCTGTTCAGCCTGACCAATGAGGCGCTCTGCCTGTTCGTATTCACCCTTGAGCAATGCAGTACGGGCGGCTGAAGTCAACTGGTTGGCGCGCAGACCGGTCTGTGCCTGAGTCCGCAACGTCGTGATTGCTGTTCGTGTCGCTTCATCGGCGATAGGTTCAAGACGTTCCAGTTCCCGTAAGGCAGCTTCGTAATCACCCGCCGAAAGAAAACTTTGGACTGGCTGTAGATCGATTGCTGCCGGTGTCATCTGATGCGCATCGAGTTGTAAGAAGCCAGGTAACCAGTCCCGCCATTCGGCTTCCAGCGTCGTCGCCGAGACACCGTACACGGTAACCATTGCCGACCGATAACCACTGCTCTGGGCCAGGGTGACAAGAAACTGACGGAACCGGTCGATGCCATCACGCTCGATGAGAAATGCGACAATTGACCAGGTTTGTGGATAGCTCACGTCTGGCTGCCCGTAGATTGCATTGCGATCATCGAGCGTTGCCCACGACCACAAACCACCACGTTCAGCCAGAGTGCGCAAAACGGCCATCTTGCTATCACGATCTGGCCCTGGCAGTTCCATATACTGCGCAATGCCTTCCTGCAAACCAACATTGAGCTTCCCCGCACTCAGATCAGCAGCGAAGATATGAGTGAGTTCATGACGGAGATTATTCACCTGGGCTGTCTGATCCTGAAGACGTGCACGTTCAACAATCACCACGACTTCCCGGCGGCGAAAATCGGCGTGAGCGATAACACCAGGGACGGCGCGTGCGGCTGGATTAGCGGCAAAGTACGACTCGCTGGTCGGATAGAGACGTAATGTGAGTGGCGTTACCGGACGAAAGGCGAAGGTTGTGCTAAACTCATCATAGAGGCTATCAATGATTGCCGCGTATTCATTGGCAATCGCGACATCGTCAGGTGCATAAACAATACGAAAGTAGGCCGTGCTTTGCTCGACCCACGTTGGTTGGGCCAGCGCAACGTGAGCAATCAAGAGCGCGCTGAAGATACCCAACGCGATGAGCCAGCCTTGTAATCGATTCATCACCTGTGCAGATATACGACCCATGATAAGCTTAGTGTACCACGCCTAAATGTCATCTGCCAGAGGGAAAGACCATGACAACAGATTTCTTTTCCCGCCTACCACTTCTAACGCGGTTTAGCGATATTACCGACCTGAACGCCTATCGACCGTTACCAGCCAATTGGACGGTTTTTGTGTGCGATGTACGTGGTTCAACGCGCGCTATCGCTGAAGGGCGCTACAAAGAGGTCAATCTGGTTGGTGCTGCTACTATCACCGCAGCCTTGAATATTGCCGGCAACATCGAGATTCCCTTCGTGTTCGGTGGCGATGGTTCTTCGATCGCTGTGCCACCTGAGCTGGCTGAAGCGACCGCGCAAGCGCTCAGCGCAGTGAGTGCATTGTCGCAGCAAGCCTTCAATCTCAATCTGCGGGTTGGCGCAATTCCGATGACCACGATTATCAGTGCCGGCTATCAAGTGCTGGTTGGACGCTTTGCCCTTACCCATCAGGTTGCACAGGCCGTTTTCACCGGTGGCGGGATCAGTTATGCCGAGAAGTTGACGAAGGATGAGGGCTATGCTGAACAATTTCTCATTGCATCTGGTAATGCCGATGATGCAAGGCTCGATGGGTTAGAGTGTCGATGGGACACCATACATCCCCCTCATGATGCGGTGCTCTGCCTGATCGTACAGGTAACTCCGCAATTTGATCCAGAAGGATCAATGGCAATCTACCGTTCAGTTATTGAGACAATCGAACAAATCTATGGCGATGAGCAGACATATCATCCGTTGCGCTACAATCTGATGCAGGCAAGCGCCAATCCCAGAGCACTCTGGTCTGAAGCTCGCCTCCGGGGTGGTGACGGTCGGTTAGCTCAACTAACCTATTGGGCACACATCTATGGCCTAAACCTGGGCGTTCGTGGTTATCGCTGGTTACAACGGCTGCGTGGTGAAGACCCATGGTGGGATCGCTATCGCCAGCACGTTGCCACAGCGGCTGATTATCGTAAATACGATGACACCTTGCGGATGATAATTTCTGGTACTGATGAGCAACATGCGCAATTACTGGCCTGGTTGACAACTCGTGCTGAAGCTGGCGAGTTGGTCTTCGGCGCGCACCGTTCACCGGAAGTGATGCTGACCTGTCTCATTTTCGAGCGCATGGGGCGCCAGATTCACTTTGTCGATGGCGCCGACGGCGGTTTTACGCTTGCTGCCCGCGACCTCAAGCAACGCCTTCGCGCTGCAACACCGGTCAGCACCAGGGAATAATGCGGTTTGGGTCTTGGCTATCGATCACCTCGGCGCCATTTGGAGTTACCCGCACATACCGACCATCAGGTTGGAGTTCGCGGGCACGCAGATTATCGGCAAGGTACGTCTTCAACAAGATTTCGGTCACGTACTGAATGGCACCTGGATCCGTCAGCGGAAAAAGCTCTTCAACCCGCCGATCTAGATTACGCTCCATCATATCGGCACTACCGATATAGATTTTCGGTGTGCCACCGTGGTGAAAGTAATAGATACGGCTGTGTTCAAGATAACGCCCGACAATAGAACGAACACGGATGTTATCGGAAAGACCGGGTATCTGGGGGCGCAACGAGCACATGCCACGAACAATCAGATCAATCTGCACTCCAGACTGGGAGGCAGCGTACAGAGCGTCGATAATTTTCGGATCAACGAGCGCATTCATCTTGAATATCAGCCGACCATTTCCATGGCGCTGGTGCAACGCAATCTCCTCTTTGATCAACTCGGTGATGTGCTGACGCAGATTGACCGGTGCAACCAACAGCGTGCGATATTCCTTTTGGCGACTATAGGCTGTCAGGTAATTAAAGAGATCGACCACATCATCAGCAATATCTGAACGACAGGTCAGTAGGCCCAGATCAGTATAGACACGGGCCGTCGCCGCATTGTAGTTGCCGGTGCCGAGATGCACATAACAACAAATACCGTCAGTCTCCTGACGTACCACCAGTGCCAGTTTGGCATGGACTTTGAGACCTACCAACCCATACACAACATGCACACCAGCACGTTCCATTGCCCGCGCCCAGGTAATGTTATTCTCTTCGTCGAAACGGGCCTTCAGTTCGACGACAACCGTCACTTGCTTACCCTGCTCGCGGGCGTGCATAAGCGCCTGAACGATGGGCGAATTACGACCGACCCGGTACAGGGTTTGCTTAATCGCCAGCACGTGTGGGTCTTCGGCGGCGGCTTGAATAAAATCAATGATCGGCGTAAATGAATGATAAGGATGGTGTAGCAAAATATCTTGCTTCTTAATCGCTTCAAAAATATTGGGGGCATTCTTCAGCACCACCGGCAAACGTGGCACATACGGCGGGTCTTTCAGGTCTGGACGATCAAGTTGGGTCAGTTGCATGAGATCGCTCAGGCCAAGCGGCCCACGGACAGTATAAATATCTTCTGGCCCAACCTTCAGATTCGTTGCCAGCAACTGGCAGATACGGTCAGGCATTGCATTATCGATAGCTAGCCGCACCACTTCACCGAAACGACGTTGACGTAGGCCCTGTTCGATGGTTGCCAGCAAATCGTCGGCTTCATCCTCTTCAATTTCAACATCGGCATTGCGCGTCACCCGAAATGGATACACCTCAACCACATTCATCCCAGGGAAGAGTTGTTCGAGATGATCGGCAATCACCTGTTCTAGCCAGACGAAACAATGACAACGAGCGGCGGGAAGATCGTTTACCGGTGGACAAAGTTCAGACGGCAGCGGGATTAATCGGGGCAAGACCTCTGGTACCTTCACCCGAGCAAAGAGTTCACCTTTTGCCTGATCGTGAATAACGACAGCAAGATTGAGACTCAGATTAGAAATAAACGGAAACGGACGGCTTGAGTCGAATGCCAGTGGGGTGAGGACCGGAAAGATCTGACGATGAAAATAATCACTTACCCAAGCCCGCTGCTGTTCGTTGAGAGTTGCAGTGTTCAGAATGATGATACCCTGCTCGCGAAGGGCCGGCAAGAGTTCATTCAACAGCAGGTCACGTTCTTGTTCGAGCAGCGGAATCAATGCACGTCGAATGGCGCTGAGTTGTTCAGTTGGTGTTTGCCCATCAGGTGAGCGCTTTTGTACACCAGCGCGGATCTGCTGTTTAATCCCACTCACCCGGATCATAAAAAATTCATCGAGATTTGAGGCAAAAATGGCCAAAAATTTAACACGCTCAAGCAGCGGGTTGCGGGGATCCATCGCCTCTTCAAGCACGCGACGGTTAAACTCGATTAAACTCAATTCACGATTGAAGTATCGTGGTTCAGTAATGGTTTGGACCGACTGGGTAGTCATAAACGAAAAATCGCTGTTAATAACCAGACACCGTGAGCGCCTATCGCACGTAGCAATACCAGGAATAATATAACGTATCGTATAGTATAGCCGTTCTTAACCGTTTGCACAAACCGGCCAAATGTGCTATACTCTTGGCTAGCATGCGGGCGATTAGCTCAGTTGGTTAGAGCGCATCGTTCACACCGATGAGGTCACTGGTTCGAGTCCAGTATCGCCCACCATCTGTTGCGCGGCCGGTTGGCCGCGCACTAATTTTCGCCCCGAGGTGTGATCGCTCGCCATGTTTGCGAGCCGGTCAGAGGCAACTCGCTATGCAACCGCTTATTGCACGCGCCGAAATACGTGCACTGCTCAAGCCGACCACAACCACCGAACGTAATGTACGGAATGTTCTCATTGATGGTATTGGCGTCGGTATTGTAACCGGGATCAGCGTCTTCCTGCCCATCTTCCTGGCTCGTCTGGGGGCATCAAGTTTACTGGTTGGCTTGATCACCTCACTTCCGGCATTAGCCGGTGCACTCTTCGCCCTCCCAATTGGCCGCTTTCTCGAGCAGCAGCGCAATATCGTGGTCTGGTACTCGGGCATGCGGTTTTGGGTATTGATCTCGTATGC
>NZ_JPIM01000074.1 GCF_000735195.1 Chloroflexus sp. MS-G | reverse complement strand
CGCGATGAAAGACAGAGCTGCGGGCCGCTCGCACCCCCAGCCCCGCTCCCGCGCTGCGGGAGAGGGGGGATCGTGAACGCGGTATCGTTGAAAGATGTAGGCGCAGGATCGCCCCTGCTAAGCACACGATCAAAATCACGAGTTTCTGATCACTCTCTCACTTATCTTCTGCTGACAGTGGCACTTCCAGAGTTAGGGTAGAATACGTAACGTTCTGTATTTTACATCGCTATCGCTCAGGAGGAATACAATGCTTGTGGTAAAGGTCGGTGGTAGCGCTGGAAACGACTACGATGCCCTCTGTGATGATATTGCCGGACGCTGGCAGCACAACGAGCGTATCATTCTTGTGCATGGAGGTTCGGATCAGACCAATCGTCTGGGTGAAGCACTGGGTCATCCGCCGCGATTCGTGATGTCGCCGGGTGGTCACACCAGTCGCTATACCGACCGACAAACGCTCGAGATTTTTATGATGGCGACTGCTGGCCTGATCAATAAGCAACTGGTTGAACGCTTGCAGATGCGGGGGGTAATGGCTCTCGGCCTCAGTGGGCTTGATGGTCGCATTCTGTCTGGAAAGCGAAAGTCGACAATCAGGGTGATCGAACAGGGACGGCAGATGATTCTGCGTGACGACTGGACCGGAACTATCGAGCAAGTGAACAGCACATTGTTACAATCACTCCTCGATGCTGGGTATTTGCCGGTAATTGCTCCGCTGGCCTGCTCAACTGCCGGTGAAGCGTTGAATGTTGATGGTGATCGCGCTGCCGCTGCTATTGCTGCGGCGTTGCATGCCCAGACGTTGATCTTGCTTTCAAATGTGCCGGGCTTGCTGCGCAATTTTCCCGATGAGTCATCGCTGATCACTCATATTCCGCGCACTGAACTCGAAGCTTATATGGCGTATGCCGCTGGTCGGATGAAAAAGAAACTGCTCGGCGCTCAAGAAGCACTGGTTGGCGGTGTGCAGCGTGTCATTCTGGCCGATGCCCGCATACCGGCCTGTATCAGTCAGGCACTGAATGGGGGCGGTACCCACATCGTTTGAGATAACCGTTTACCGACGATAAGCAGCGTGCCGCGTTGGCAATGCTTCCTGTTATCGGTGTGGCGAGAGTGGCTTCGCCACCTGTCCTGATCGCCTTACCCCTATTTTCTGCCAACAAACGCCCGTACCACAGCGGCTATTGCATTGGGTCGCGGGGTCAGAGCATATGGATCGTCGGCTATCAAACCCTCGATTACTTCGTCTGGCCCAATCGCAAAGCGCTCTACTGCATTCAGGTCGAGGTCACGTAGTGACCAGGCCAGCCCCAACAGATCGTCGGCACTAAGATCGGTACGGATATGCGGGCGAAGGGCCGAAGTAACCAATGCTGCCAGTTCGACCTGACGCACCGGATCGTGTTCTCGGATGCGTCGGGCAATCGCCATCACGATCATTTGCTGACGGGCTTCACGGGCGTATGCACTGTCGGCATGGCGGGTGCGACTCAGTATCAATGCCTGATCGCCATTGAGCCACTGTTTGCCGGCGGGAAAGTAGACGGTTGTGATCCCATAATCCATTGTCGGGTAGGCAGGATCGTAGATCGGCTGTGGCAGTTCGACTTCAATCCCCCCAATCGCATCGACTGCCGCTGCAAAGCCAGTAAAATCGGCCCATACAATGTAGTTGATCGGTATTCCCAAGAGATTCGATACAGTACGACGCGCCAGCTCAGCCCCACCGAGAGCCGGATTCTGTTCACCGTAGACCGTGGCACTATTAATGCGCCCATAGCCGTAGCCGGGAATCTCAACCACCAGGTCGCGCGGTATCGACAGCAATGCGACGCGGCGGTTGGCCGGTTCGATCCGCACAACCATCAGGGCATCTGTGCGAGTAGCCCAACTCTCGCCAGGCCGCCGATCACTCCCCAGCAACAGAATATGGATTGCCTCGTTTGCCGGTATGTTTACCCCAACAGTTGGCATCAATGTCGGTACCGGTATCCGACCATCAATGCCCGGCAAACGGATTGGGGTTATCGAGGGAGCCACTGCTACATCACGCACAGACGAGGTCGGGGTCAATGTCGCGGTCTCGTCCGTTGGATCGGCCGGTCGATGAATCGTGGGTTGAGGTTGTGCGGTCACCGATGGCGCGGGCAGAGATACCGGTGTCATTGTGAATGCAACCATCGCCATTGCCGGAGTCGGAGTAGCAGCCGTCGTCGGTAGTTGCATCGCCACCAGGCTCTGCCGGATGGTTATTGCTGCCAGCACAACGCGACCGGTCTGAAAACCTAGCCAACCAGCAAACAACACCAACAGTACCAGCAGCATCATACGTCCTGGCCGACGAAGTTTAGATGATCGCTCAGGTGGAACCGGACTGGTCGTTAGTAAGTGGAGCAGCAACTCCTGATCGGTCTGTTCGCAGATTGCGCGACAGGTCGGACAATGGTTAAGGTGAACCTGCAAACGGAGTCTGGTAGTCGACGCAGCGCCTGGACGAATACCGGCGGCCAGCAGGGCACGTGCTTCATTACAGTTCATACGGATGCCATGAAAGGTATTGAGAGTACACCCATAATATACCATTGCGCCGATCAATATGCTATGATACAAAACGTGGCGCTATACACTTTTTCATGATTTAGATTAAGGAGAAATGAATGCGACACTCTCGCCGAGTGTGGTGGATCGGATTGATGGTCGCTCTCGTCGGGCTGGTTTCACCTGTCGTTGCTGCGCCAATTCGCAATAATATCGTAAATGTTGACCAATTTGGTGATGAAAAAGACCTGCCCCCGAACCTGCTCAGTGATGAAGAAATCGAACGTATTGATCGTCTGCAGAACGATGCAAAGTATCCAAATGCGTTAAGTGGGATCAGTCCTGACGATGGTGCAGTGTTGATCGGTTCGGCGGACGGTATTGCCTTTCTTGAGATCGAAACCGGTGATACCGTTGCGGTTGATACTACCGTGTTTGACTTCTTTGTTCCGTTGCCGTTCTTCGGCTTCGGTCGTTTTAGCTGGCAAGATGAGCGTACTCTGGGTGTACTGGCGATAAACTTCTTCGCGTCCGGTAATGAAGACGCTTTTGTCGCGCTTGCCATTGATCGGTATAGCGGAGCTATTACGACGCAGCCGGTTGCTATTCCCGACGAAAATATCGGGATTGTCTCAGTTGCGCCAAACCTGACCACCTGGCTTATCCTCCGTGAACCACCACAGCCGGATACTGCTCAGTCTGAAGCATTCAAGCCATTTACCGTTCGGCATACGCTTGGTCTCCCTTCACCGATTGCGCTGCGCGTCAATCGCATTGAACTGCCAGCACGAGTTCAGCGGCGTGTCGATTTGTTGCGTCAACGGCGTTCCGAGCTCTTGCACCGATTTCTCTTCCAGCAGCAGGCTGAAGATAATATGGTTGAAGTTACCCGTGCTCCATATGATCTTTTCCTCTATGATGCGACTACCAGGAGCGAACGATACATCACCAGCATCCCTTACGCTTCTTCGTTACTCGGTGAAACCTGGACAAGCGACTCCAAGAATCTTGCCGTTTCGTTTGTTGGTGTTCCCGATGCTGAAGGACGTGGATTTTATGCTGGTTCGCTCTTCTCCGAAGAGTTGTATCGTGACGTGACCGGTAATCTGCCTCCGGCCCAGAACCCGATCATTCAGAACAATAACACTTACGTTATTGATTCTGTCAGCGGTCAAACCCAGGTGATTCGGCCCGATCCTGTGCCCGGTGCACCGATCCTCGAAGCCCATGATTGGGCGCCTAGCGGTCAGGCATTGCTGATCAAGGCCCATCATCCGGCGTATTTACAGGGGCGCACCCATCCGGTGTATTACCCGCGTTTTGCTTCCCGTACTAGTTTTCGGTTTTATGACCGGGGAAGCGATGGTCAATTCCGTCATACCGGAACATTCAGTCACCCAATGCTCTCTGGTGGTAATGTCGCATTCGCATTTAGCATCGCCGATTTTGTCAGTCCTGATGAGATTATCGTGCGCGGGGTCGTTGGCAGCAACCGTCATCCGTATTACTACAACCGCGTATCCGGCGAATTACGCAATCTCGCCGACCGTGCCGGTGCCTACTACAATGTTGTCGCTACCAGCAGCCGTACCCGTCAGATTGTCTTTACCTATACCTCATACACTGATCCGCCAGATATTTACCGCTTGCGCTGGGATGGGAGTGCGCTGGCGCGCCTGACCTGGTATAACGAAGAGTTGCGCCGTGAGGCCAATTTACGGCAAGACCCAGTGACCTTTACTCTGCGAAACGGGCAGGTGCGGGTCGGGACCCTGATTCAGTCAGCGGATGCGCCGTTTCCGCCGCGCAATGTTCGCCTGATCGTCTGGCAAGAGGGTGGGCCGAATGTACCAATGATCAATCAGTGGCAGGCTAATGTCGAAAATCCGTATGCCTTACTTCCTTCATTCGGATTCGCGCTGCTGATCACCCCGCTCGCCGGTCGTCACGGCTACACGCCGGAAGTCTTTAATTCGCTGGTTGATCGGGCAAATTTCGGGCAGATCGATATTGACGAACAGGCCGAGGTTGTGCGACAAGCGATTGCCCGTGGTTGGACAGCGCGGGGTAAGGTGGGAATTACCGGATGTTCGTATGGAGGCTACTTCGTGCTCCAGAGCATTGTACGCTATCCCGATCTGTATACTGCGGCCAATCCGCAGTGCGCGTTTATCGATCTGGTTAGTGATTGGACATTAGGCAATGGCCCATTGGTACCATATATGGAGGGATTGCCGCCGTACAAGGCGTTTCGTGAATACATCAACGACTCGCCGAGTTATGGTGCTGATCGTGTGAAAGCGGCAGTACTGACCTTCCACGGGACCGATGATTTCTTACCGATTGTGCAGAACGAGAACTTCCATTTGCAACTGGTCAACCGTGGCGTTCCAGCGCGAATGGTACGCTTTGTCTACGAGGGTCATGGTTTGTCAATGAAGGAAAATCAGCTTTATGCTGCTCAAGAGCAGATTGCCTGGTTCCGGTCTCATTTGAAGTAGGCGGATTGAGGCGAGCTGGATGTGCGCGCACCCAGGTTTGCGTAAGGCGGGCCAGAGGTGCGTGCACTCTGGTCATCTTCATCTGATCGTTTGAAGGACTATCTCGTTTGTATTCGGCATAACGACAATGATACGACGACCATTTTATTATCGTCTGAGCGAAGGAATGCGCATTAGTGTTCGCCCATTCTACTTGCCGGGACACTCGTTTCCGCCGTTGCAGCGCTATGTCTTTGCCTACGAGGTACGGATCGAAAACATTAGCCGACGTACTGCGCAATTGATGCGCCGGCGCTGGTTGATCTATGACTCCTGTGGTGAAGAGCAAGAAGTTGTGGGTGATGGGGTTGTCGGTTTACAACCGATCCTTGGCCCTGGTGATGTGCATGAATACCAAAGCTTCTGCGTGCTTAAGTCACCACGAGGATGGATGGAGGGAGAATACTTCTTTCGCACCCCCGACAACCAAACCTTTGCTGCCAGTATTCCGCGCTTTGATCTGATCGCTGATGTTGAGATGATTGACGACGATGACCTATTACGATAAACGACGCCGTGCTCGTTCACGTCGATATGTGCTCACAAAGACAACGACCAGCAATGGCAGCAGCCAGGGCCAGTCGCGCCGCTCTTCGCGGAGCAGTCGTAAGGTAGCACGGAGCTGGATAATCCAGGGGAAACGGGCCAGTTGTACGTCCAGCAGTGCCTGGAGGCGACGCTGCCAGCTCGATGAATGGTCTTGGTTCATAGCAGAGGACTTTCTGGGCAAGAATGGCAGCGATAACCTCCATTTGCGAGCCAGATCAGGTCTGGTGGTGGCAGATGTTGAGTTTCCCATCGCTACCTCTTCCTCTCATCACGCACCTTCTATCTTCACGACACGTTCGTAGGGGGGAGAACCCGCCCCTACGAACGCCTGACCGCTTATCCCTCAAAGAACTTGCGATTCTTCTCGATGTAGCTCTTCCACTGCTCTGGCACGGCGTCATCGGCGAAGATAGCCTCGACGGGGCATTCTGGTTCGCACGCGCCACAATCAATGCATTCGTCGGGGTTGATGTAATACTGGTCGTCACCCTCGTAAATGCAATCCACCGGACAGACCGCCACGCACGAGGCGTCTTTCGTGCCGATGCACGGCTCAGTAATAACGTATGGCACAGATGTCTCCTTCCTGACTTACACTTCGACCACCGATGCAACCGGAACAATGGTTGTTTGGTTTCAGACTACTACAGATGAATTGATCCGTCTACCACTTTTGTACCACTTCACCACAACGTTGTGGTTTGACGCGCAAGGTACGTTCAGGGTGGTAACTGACCAACCCTGGCGGACCGCCGGGGATCTTACGAACGGTTCGACGCCGACAGAGATCAACCTCTACAGCTGCATCATGACGGGCCTGGCTATAATAAGCGGCCAGTGCTGCTGCTTCGGTGATCGTCTGTTGCGGCGGATTATCGGCGCGAATAATGACATGGGCACCGTGAATCTGGCGAGCGTGTAACCACCAGTCGGTTGGGCGGGCGATACGAAAGGTTACTTCGTCGTTCTGTCGGGCAGTGCGGCCAATATAGATCGGCAGACCATCACTCGAGCGTATCTGTAATGGCCGTGACCGCAAAGCAGGACGGCGCGTCGCTGAAGGACGGAGATAACCGGCCTCTTCCGCTTCGACTGCGATCAGATCGATCTGATGCGATTCATCGGCAATTTCTAGCAAGGCGAGCAACTGATCGAGACCAGCCAGGCGCTTTTCGGTCTCGGCTAATCGTTCGGGCAGGATGCTACGAGCGCTTTTTGCCTTTTCATACGCTTTGAAACGCTCTTGGGCCTGTTCGATAGGTGACCGGTTTGGGTCGAGAACGATGCGCTCTCCCTCTACGATTAATTCGTTGGCTCGTGGCGACAACTGATGGAGGAAGGCGAAGATCATCTCGCCTTCCCAGCGTAAGCGATCTAGCTCGGCGGCGCGACTCAGCTCAGCAGCAATCTGATCACGCTGGCGCTCGATGTGTTCACGGCTGGCGAGAAGTCGTTCTCGCAACTCTTCACGTCGCCGATCACGTCCCAATGGTTGCTGCCGGGCAGTATAAAAGGCCTCAAGTGCGGAACTCATGCTAGGCATGGATGTTGCATTGAGGAGATGGATGGGATGATACGGCGCAAACCCGATAGGACCTTGCTCATCGTTGATTAGATGCGGCGCTGGCGGTTCGGCGAATATCTCGCGTAAACGGGCAGCTACGATATACGCCGGTAATTGCTGAGTTGATTGCGGAATCGAGCCGCATGCTCGGGTCAATACTTCACGGGCAATTTGTGGCGAAACACCCCGATACGCTCTGACCAGGGCCTTTACCGGATCATTACCTGTTAACGCTGCAATCTCGGCGGCGGTGGCTCGTAACGGATCACGTTTGTCAGGAACCGGCGGTAACGTGTACACCTGTCGCGGTAAGATCACTCGACTACTCATACGGGGCGAAACCCGCTTGATCGCATCGAGAATAGTGTTATTATCATCAACTAAGATGATGTTACTCCGCCGGTCTTGTGGTTCTACCACCAGATCGCAATGGTACATGCTGTCAACCGATGCCGAGTCATCGTCGTCAACATCGTCAACCAACTCATCGCGGTCGTATGTCAGTTTGCGCGACTCCATTGGTTTCGCTATACTGAACAAAACAACCCGCTCATAGGGAGGCTGTTCAATATTGATGATGCGACCACCGAGCACGTATTTGCGTAACAATAAGAGAAAGGGCGTTTCACCGTCAACGCCACGTGTCGGTCGTTGACTGATCAGATGAATTCGCGCAGTCTGTGCATCGGCTGAAGCCAGCAGATAATAGTGCCGGGCGTGCCGGTACACCTCTAATCCAATGGTTAGAGGTCCAACCATAACAACGCGCTGAATCCGTCCGTAGAGCACCGTAGTGCGTAATTCTTCCACGACGGCAGCTAATGTCAGAGCATCGAAGTACATACGGTTACAACACAAGACGTACACAATATCATCAGCAGGATACCACAAGCAGGCGCAGGCATGGAACAGGTGCTTAATCCGGTATTACAGGGTAAACCACCACAGCCGCTACTCGTCGTCATTTCAGGGCCATCCGGGGTAGGTAAAGACTCGGTTCTGATGCGGATGCGAGAGTTGGGTTTTCCGTTTCACTTTGTCGTGACGGCGAACAGTCGTCCGCAACGTCCGGGCGAGATTGACGGCGTTGACTATCATTTTGTGACGACTGAGCGCTTTCGTGAGATGATCCAGAATGACGAATTACTGGAATGGGCTGAGGTGTACGGCCAGTATAAAGGTATTCCTAAGTTCGAGATTCGCCAGGCGATAGCAAGTGGGCGGGATGTGATCCTGCGTATCAATGTTGATGGTGCGGCAACCATTAAGCGTCTCGCGCCAGAAGCTGTCTTCATCTTTCTGGCACCGGCCTCGATTGATGAACTCCGTCACCGTCTGTTATTGCGACGTACCGAATCGCCGGATGAAATCGAACGGCGTCTGGCGATGGTCAACGATGAAATGGCTCAGTTACCTAACTTCGATTACGTGGTTATCAATCATGCTGACCGCCTTGATGAAACGGTTGGTCAGATTCGCGCAATTATCAGTGCCGAGAAAGCGCGCGTTTATCCACGACGGATTTCCCTCTAGTTTGAGCGTACAAGGAGTCAGCGAATGAATATCCAGGAACGTTTGGCAAACGATCTGAAAGATGCGATGCGTGCTGGTGACAAGGTGCGCGTGAACGCGATTCGCGCGGCGCGGGCTGCGCTTCAGGCTGCGCAACTCGACGCTGCTAAGCAGCGCTTTGATGCCGCAGTTGCCGAAATTGAGGCCAGATATGCTGGTGATCCGGCGGCGATTGAGGCTGCCAAAGCGAACCTTTCGATTGATAGCCACGCTGCACTGAGCGAGGCTGAACAAGAGGCAGTAATTGCCCGCGAGATTAAGCGTCGGCGTGATGCGGTAGAAATCTATCAGAAAGCCGGGCGGACCGATCTGGCCGCTGCTGAAGAGGCTGAGATCGCCGTCTTAAGCGAATATCTGCCTAAGATGCTCAGCCCTGAAGAATTGCGACCACTAGTGGCAGCGGTGATTGCTGAACTAGGGGTCAGTGGCCCATCAGCAATGGGTAAGGTTATGCCGGTACTCCTCGAACGGTTTAAGGGTCGAGCCGAGAACCGCATCCTGAGTCAGGTGGCCCGTGAACTACTGAGTACCGGGTAAGGCTACAGTGTTGAGTACGCCTATGAAAGCTCTTTCTTACCGCCGGTTATCCCGTTGGTTTGTACCTCTACAATGGCTGTCGTTTTCACGTCGACAGATACGGCTCCTTCTGGCGGCGCTTTTACTCTGGGCGGGAATCTGGGCAGTCCTGTCGTTCAGACTGCCCGATGCCGGTGGTTTACAGGTCGGTCAGCCCAGTCCGCTGAGCATTTCTTCGCCTACCGATGTTATCTATACCAGTGAGGTGCTGACTGCTGAACGTCGGGCACAGGCTGCCAACAACCCTGACAACCTGGTTTACTTCAACGACCCTCAAATCCCAATTGAGCAACGCCAACAACTTTTTAGCCTTCTTGAAACCATCGGTCGGATTCGTACCGATCCGACACTTTCCGCAGCCGAGCGCATCCGCGCACTGAGCAAGCTGCCGAGTGCTAATGTCCAGCTCACGAACGAACAGGCACGCTTGATACTAGAACTCGACGATGAAGCATGGTCATTACTACGCACGACAATCCTTAATCTGTACGACCGGGCTATCGAACGGTACGATTACGCGATTGATGAACGGGCGCTCAACCAGCTCCGCGAGCGCTGGCTGAGTTTTTGGCTGGCAACGACATCGCTGGATGAGGCTCAGCGTGAGCTGGCCCAAACAATGACGGCTGCGTTTCTCCGGGTCAATCGTACTCTGGATGCCGCCGCTACCGAAGAGCGCCGGGCAAACGCGCAAGCTCAGGTAGCGCCGGTTGAAGTCAAGGTGCTGGCCGGCGAGATGATCATCCGTGCCGGTGAGATTGTCACTCCAGCCCATATCGAAAAACTTCAGGCTACCGGGGCAATGCCACGACCATTGCGATGGTCTGAATTGCTCGGCAAGGCTTTGCTGGCAGCGATGCTTGTCGCTGGGATTATCGGCTATCTTCACGTGTTTCAGCCCAAAATTGCTACACATCACCGTTCTCTCTTTGTTTTGAGCAGTAGTATCATCATAACGCTGGTATTTGCACGTCTAATGTTGCTGATCTCTGATACACGGCCGGTTTTCTTTCCGTTGGCCGTTCTGGCAGTGGTCACGACGGTTGTTTTTGGCGGTCAGATAGGTTTTGCTACCAGTTTACTGACCGCGCTGGTAGTGGGCGTGATGGAAGGGAATGATCTGACCCTGGCCGCTACGCTCTTTGCCAGTTGTACCAGCGCTGTGCTACTGACCCGCAGTGCCGATCGCTTGCGTTCGTTTCTCATTGCCGGTCTCGGTGTGACCGCAACGGTGATCGGGCTTGAAGTTACGTTCTGGCTCAATCAACAGGCTATCTTTACCATCAACGGTTTTGGCGGCTGGATGTTACCAACCCTCCTGGCGGCTGTCGTCAACGGCGGGTTGACCACCATCCTCTCGTTTGGCCTGTTTAACGTTGTCGGACGGATGGCCGGGCAGGTCACAGCATTACAATTAATGGAGCTGGCGCATCCATCACGACCGTTGCTGCGGAAACTGATTCGGGAAGCACCAGGCACCTATTATCATAGCGTTGCAGTGGGGAATCTGGCCGAGGCTGCGGCTGAGGCGATCGGGGCCGATGCTCTCTTGCTCCGCGTGGCGGCTTACTACCATGATATTGGGAAGACGATACGTCCGGCTTTCTTTACCGACAACCAAATGGGCCGCGAAAACGTGCACGATGATCTTGATCCTTATACCAGTGCACAAATTATCATTGACCATGTCCGTGAGGGGATCAAAATCGCACGCGCTGCCGGACTGCCGGAACAGATTATCGATTTTATCGCAACGCACCATGGTACCGGTCTGGTACGCCATTTTTATCAACTGGCTTTGCAGCGGTACGATCACGTTGATGAACGTGATTTTCGTTATCCAGGCCCACGCCCCCAAACTCGCGAACAAGCCATCTTGATGTTAGCCGACTCGGTAGAGGCGACGGTGCGGGCGAAGGCTCAACATGGGAAACTTATTGCCAGACGGAACAACGAATCTGCCGAAGGTACACCTAATGGGATAGTCACCCTTGATGAGCTGGTTCAATCGATTATTGATGCTCGTGTGCGCGAAGGAGAACTCAATGATGCTCCGCTGACGATGCGCGAATTACGGCAGATCAAGGATGTTTTCGTCAACAATTTGCAATCGATCTATCATCCGCGAGTTGATTATGCACCATCGCTTATCCGCAACTGAGCAGGAGCAAGCCTGTGATGTATACCGCCGATAGCCCAATTCTTGGCCCGCAAACCGTGGCAATGGATCAGATGAGTCGTTACATTCTGAGCCGACCGCATGGTGAATATACTGAAAAGGATATTGCCGATGTAATTATTCCGGCATACGTGAAGATATGTCTACCGGTAGGTGTTGATCCGCTGATCGCTGTTGCTCAGATGATCCACGAGACTGGCAATTTAACCAGTTTCTGGAGCCAGCGACCACGACGCAACCCGGCGGGAATTGGAGTTACCGGTCAGTGGCAGACGCAGCAACCGGCCGATCTGCGTGGATGGGCATACAACACACAACGCCAGCGTTGGGAAGCCGGGCTAAGTTTTGCGACCTGGGCTGACGATGCAATTCCGGCTCAAGTAGGTCGTTTGTTAGCGTATGCCTTGCCAGAAGGAAGTGAAACATCGCCGCAACGTGCCTTAATTGCCAAAGCGCTCAGCCATCGCCCATTCCCACGGGCTTTCCGGGGAAGCGCACGCACGATCAAGCAATTGGGGCGTGCGCATAATCCACTCGGTGCGCAGGGTGCCGGGTGGGCCAATCCCGGCCATAATTACGGTGAAGCGATTGCGCGGATTGCGAATCAGATTCTGGCAGTTCCCCTGACGTAGAGCCGATCTGAACATCCCGATCGCTGATCAAGCTCCTCGTTTGCGGCGAAACGACGAACCAATATCTGGGGCGTCGTGCTCTCTCTCCTTCAGGCAGTGCTCTCGTTGCAGCGCTTGCTCAAAAACCCAGTTTTGGTAGTTATGTTATACTAACGATACTTGTTACACATAAGCATTCAGCTAGCGATAGAAGCGTACCTGCTATGACATCACCTCTTGCGATTGCCGACATGCTACGCGCACGTAGCACTTCTTCCCCATCTGCCGACCGGCCACTGCTCGTCGCACTAGCCGATTCACTCAGTACCGGTGACCCTTCTCATCTCTTGACGATTGTTCAATCAAATGGCTCGATCAGCGCCAGTTTTCGCCGACTCGATGCTGTTCGTCGTCAGGCTACGACGCTTCTGGCCGATCACCCTGATGCTGCTGGGCCAATTGCAGATATTGTCGCGCAGGCGCAGGAGAAATTAATTCTTGAGGAAGAGACCCTCCTACGTCGCGAGCATATGCTCAATCAGCGCCTTGAACAGAGTTTTCTCACTTCACCGCTGGCAACACTAGAAGCGAACGAGCATGGGATAATCACACGCTGGAACCCGGCAGCCGAACGAATTTTTGGTTGGAGTGCAGCAGAGGCCATTGGAAAGAATGCCATTGAACTCCTAGTACCTAATATTGCTCGCGAACAGGTTGAAGAGGTTGTCAGCGCATTACTGAGTGGCCAGGCAAAGAATAGTCGCAATGCCAATATTACGAAAGATGGCCGGATTATTATCTGTCAGTGGTACAACGCTGTCCTGTACCACCCTGACGGACGAGTCGCCGGTTGGCTTTCGCAAACCGAGGATATTACCGAACAAATTCGTGCCGAAGAGGCGTTACGCGAAAGTCAGCAGCGTCTTGCGAGGCTCATGAGTAATTTGCCCGGTATTGCCTATCGGGTCTACAAAAAGGAGCGCTGGGTAGCAGAGTTTATGAGTGAAGGGGTGCTTGCTGTCACCGGTTACCCAGCGAGCGATTTTATCGCTGTTGGCAATCAGCCACCGCGTCGTTATTTTGGTGACTTGATCCTTCCTGAAGATCGCGATGCGGTGCGCGAAAGTGTCAAAACGGCTCTTGCGCAGCGCCGTCAGTTTGAGGTCTTGTACCGGATCCGGCATGCCGATGGCAGCATCCGCTGGTTGTGGGAACGTGGCATTGGTGTTTTCGATGATGATGGTGAACTGGAAGCTATTGAAGGCTTCATTAGCGATGTCACCGCCGAACGCCAGGCCGCCGAAGAACGTCAGGCACTGAGCGAACGGATCATTGCCGCCCAACAGGCTGCCCTCCGCGAATTGAGCACCCCGATTGTGCCGATTATGCACGGGGTGATTGCAATGCCGTTGATCGGAAGTATCGACAGCCACCGTGCGCAACAGGTCATCGAAACCTTACTGGAAGGCGTCAATACAACCGGTGCGCAGATAGTGATCCTCGATGTCACTGGTGTGCCGGTTGTTGATACCCAGGTTGCCAATACACTCTTACGCTCGGCTCAGGCGGTGCGTCTGTTGGGGGCAGAAGTTTTGTTGACCGGTATCCGCCCAGAGGTTGCGCAAACTATCGTTGGATTGGGACTCGATTTGAGTCATATTCGCACACTGGCAACCCTGCAAGACGGCGTTATGTATGCGCTTGGCCGTCAATCTCGTGCGCGATCCGCAGTGCAACGTGTCAGACAAGGAGATCACTATGATGCTCGAACGAGCGCAGGCTTTGGCAGATGAGATCATTCGCATTCGCCGCGACATTCACGCTCATCCCGAACTCGGTTTCCAGGAACATCGCACGGCAGCGTTAGTTGCCGATACGCTTCACGAAATTGGCGGGATTACTGTCAAAACCGGTGTTGCTAAGACCGGTGTTATCGGTGAGCTAGGGGATGGCGATGGTCCGGTGATCGCGATTCGGGCCGATATGGATGCTTTGCCAATCCAGGAAGAGAATCAGGTTGCTTATGCGTCCACGAATCCAGGTGTGATGCACGCCTGCGGTCATGATGCGCACACTGCGATGTTGCTTGGCGCTGCCCATCTCTTGCGTGAACGCTTTGCGGCTGAACATCTGCGTGGTCGGGTGCGTTTCCTTTTCCAACCATCTGAAGAGGGTTGGGACGATGAGGTGAAGAGTGGCGGTCTGCGGATGGTCGAGGAGGGCGCGTTGGAAGGAGTTGATGCCGTCATTGCACTGCATGTTGACTCCACGCTGCCGGTTGGTCAGGTGACCATTCGGGGTGGTTGGACATCAGCCGCAGTGGATGATTTTAAGGGCTATATCCGCGGTACCGGTGGTCATGGCGCGTACCCCCATCTCGGCACCGATCCGGTCTTTATGTTGTCACACGTGTTGAATGCGCTGTTCGGGATTCGCTCACGGTTGATTAATCCGATGGAGCCAGCGATTCTGAGTGTTGGAACCGTGCGTGGTGGTCACGCTTCAAATGTGATACCGAGCGAAATTTTTGTGCAAGGAACGCTCCGCAGTTTCAGTGAAGAGGTGCGGGCGAAATTGGCACGTGAAGTCGAGCGGGCGTTTGCCGTGGCTGAAGCGTTTGGTGGCAGTGCTGAAGTGACCATTACCCGTGGGTATCCTGCTGGCTGGAATGATGAGCGCGTTGCGGAGTGGATGAGCAACGTGGCCGGTGATTTTCTCGGCCCTGAGGCGATTGACCGCTCGCGTACCGGCATGGGGGCAGAAGATTTTGCTTACATGACCAGGCAGGCGCCTGGCGCAATGTTGATGCTAGGAGCAGCTATCGATGACGGGATTGTGCGAGGCCACCATACCCCGATCTTCGACATAGATGAACGCGCATTGCCGATTGGAACTGCGATCCTGGCCGAAACAGCATTGCGTTTCTTGCGCGGCGAGGTGAAGTTATAGGATGTCAGTATCGTGCCCGCAGGTAAGACTTGCGGGCGCGGTACGTTTGCCGGATTCAGTTCTGTGCAACATGCCCCTTGTCTAACGCACCGGATTTGTGCCAGTACCTGGCCAATCCCCGCCAACTCAAGATCAGCGGCCCAGTCTGCTGAAGGATTGCCGTCTGCTCAGAGGGCGACAGGGTAGCTGCCTCAAGGGCCAGTGCTTTTTCCAGCGCAGCCACGCCGGTTGCTTCATCGTGGCCGGCCAGCAGACTCTGGCGGACGATTTCGGCCCATTGACGTAACCGCAAACGAGCGTCGGTCAGATGAAAGGCAACATCATCGTAAGCGCCAAAGTGAGTCAGACACAACCATTGTGGCCGTAACTGTTCCAGGAGATCGTGTGTCTGTGCCCAGGCATCGAGGTCAACATCGGGTGGCGGAGTGGCCGGCCGCGTCATCCGTACTCCTGGCAATCGAACACCGGTATTATCACCAACAAATGCTGCACCGTTTGCTTCGTCGAGCCAGATGAGATGATGCTTGGCGTGACCAGGAGCATCAAAAGCGCGTAGCAGATGTCCTCTGAGCGATAATGTCTCGCCGCCAGTATAGGTGCGAATCCGCTCAGCAGCAATCGGGCGCACTTCGCCCCACAGGGTTGCCATCCGATCGCCGTAAAGCTGCGTAGCACTATTCAGTAACCGCGACGGATCGATCAGGTGAGGGGCGCCCCGTTCGTGGACGTGCACGACCAGATGCGGGTTCTCTGCGACAAGTAAGCCAGTTGCTCCAGCGTGATCGAGATGGATATGGGTCAGCACGATGGCGCGCAAGTCGGTAACGGTTAAGCCATAGCTACTTAATCCTGCCCGCAGCGCAGGGATTGTACTGGCCGGCCCCGGATCGACCAACGCTGGTTCATCGCCGAGTAATAAGAAGGTACCAATCACATGTGAACGGCCAAGATGATGCACATCGATCAACGCGACGTTATGCGGAGTAGGGTAAATTTCCATACCTGTATCGATCAGCCTTTCAACCACGTGTCCGGCAAATAGCAGTGGATGTCATTGTAACATACGGTAAGTGATCGTCTGACAAATCTGACGTAGTTCTCGGTGAACGTCTGCACATTCCCTGACATCTGCTTATGATGATGCCCCGTCCTACCCCCATTCCCCTGAGAGCACGGGCCGCTGGCTCGCTGAGCGGCACAAGAAATGAGAAGAGAACGGGAGAAATGCTTTCACAGCACCCTCCCTCGTCGTCTGCTGTGGAACGGCGGTGAATCCCCTTTGCACCCATCCTTGCCTCTCAGGCGAATAGAAGGAAGGTGAGAGGGCAAGGAGTGTAAGCCACCTCTTCGCACAATAGTGGGCATGATCGGTGCTCCTCAACGACTTTGAGCACCTGAGACGTGAGGCGCTCGCGCCTCACGTCTCTCTTAACGTCTATGATTGCTTCCCTTTGCCATACGGATACCACCACGGTTTCCGCACCATCGTGAAATCCCAGTGGACGTGCTTTGTTTCGAGAAACTCCTCTAATCCCTCTTCACCCAGTTCACGAGCGCCACCGCTAAACTTCATTCCGCCAAATGGACCGGCATCGTTGTCGGTGAGCGGATCATTGACCCAACACGTACCAGCTTTGACTTCCTCATAGTATTGCTTGACCTTACGGGGGTCGTTGGTATAGAGGTTCGCGCCCAAGCCGTAATCACAATCGTTGACCAGCTCGATAGCTTCGTCAAAGGTACGATAGGTCATGATTGGGATCGTTGGGCCGAACGTCTCTTCACGCATAATACGGAAACTGTGATCAACATTGGTCAGGACGGTTGGCTCGTAGAAAAAGCCCCGTGAAAACTGAGGTGGCCGTCGTCCGCCGGTCAGGATCGTTGCACCCCGTGACCGCGCCTCTTCGACGTGATCTTCGACCTTCGCCCGGTACTTCTCGCCGATAAGCGGGCCAATGTCAGTATCGGGGTCCATTCCAGGCCCCAGACGCAACGAGCGCACAAACTCTACCAGACGCTCGGTAAAGGGGCGGGCAATCGACTCATGGACGTACACCCGTTCAGTGCTGGTGCATACCTGACCTGCATTCAGGAGCGCTGCCCAGGCCACACCGGGTACTGCGACATCGAGATCGGCATCTTCGGCAACAATGAACGCATCCTTGCCACCTAACTCAAGGTGAGTCTTCTTGACGCGCTCGGCCGCCAGGCGAGCGATCTCACGCCCGGTAGCGAAACTACCGGTGAAGGCTATCATCTGTGTACGCGGACTGACGACCAGCTCACGGCCAACATCACCAAAGCCGGTAATGATATTGAGTACGCCGGGTGGTACGTGATCACAACACAACTCGGCAAAACGTAATGTTGCCAGCGGGGTCATTTCGCTCGGCTTGAGAACGACTGTATTTCCCGCTGCTAATGCCGGTGCGACCTTCCACGACATCAACAACAATGGATAGTTCCACGGGACAATTGCGGCTACAACGCCGTATGGCTCTTTCAACACCATGGCCAGTTGGCTCGGCTCAACCGATGGGATCACCCGGCCACGAGTATTGCGCTGCAATTCTGCGTAGTAGTCGAAGCAGGCTGCACACCAGCCGATTTCGTCGCGATTTTCGACCAACGGCTTTCCGCCCTCAAGGGTCAGCAGCGTAGCCAGTTCTTCGGCGTGCGCACGCATCTTATGCGCAATCTCGTGCAGGATGTGCGCCTTGTCGTGGGCAGTGACTTTTCGCCACTCGCGAAATGCTCGTTCAGCGGCAATCATCGCATGCTCGGCATCGGCCGCAGTTGCCCGTGGCACATAATCGATCACCTCTTCGGTCGCCGGATTGTGTACGGGAAAGACCTCTCCCTGCATTGCAGCCTGCCATTGACCGTTAATGAGCATTGATGGCATAGAACCTCCTTGTCTCTTGTCTGTGTTTAGGGTATTGACAATAATTGCACAGGAAATTTCCGTCATGATCGACTTGACGAGGCGCCTGGTCATTCCTATAGTATTGGTAAGATTGTGAGCTAGTGCACAAATGATGGAGATGTCAAATGATCATCCGCCTCTTTTCCGATGAACAAATACACGCGCTCACAACCGGTTACGGGCGTCGTCGGCGTTGCCGATTGGCTCCGTCTTCACCGCATGTCTATCGTCGTGCATTACTTTACCGTCTCGGTATTGCCGATGGTCGCCGACCGGCGGTGGTCTTCAACACCATTGCCCAGGCCCTGCGCAGTGCGCGGGTTTAGTGCTTGCCCGTCTCAGCGTGCTCGATCAGACGCAGTGCCTGACGTTTCAGATAGACAAGAAGTGCGCTGATGCCATTGAGCCGTTGTGGGCTGAGCACCTGATGCAGCCCCATCTGTTGGATGAAATCACTCGACACCGCCAGTACCTGGGCAGGTGTTAACCCTTCCAGTCCTGTTCGTAAGATAGCAGCAAAACCGCGGATGGTTGGTGCTTCAGGCGGTACGTCAATGTGATAGACGATCCGTTCGCCCTCTTGTTGTGCGACAACAAAGACGGGGGACATACATTCGTGAACCTGTTCCATACCCTGATGGTCTTTCAGGTCGGGAGGTAAGGGCGGAAGCTGCTCAGAAAATTCCAATAATAATTCCAGTTTCTCTTCACGACCGGCAGTGCGAAATTCAGCGACGATTTCAGCCAGTCTTGGTGGGATGAAGGTTTGTTCATTCATAAGACTACCCCGGTAATGCTCAAATATCAGTGCGATAGAAGACCATTATGCACCGTTAGCAGTTTTCAACCTGCTTTCCCTCTCCGACCGTGGTGCGATAAGGAGAGAAAAAGCGTCAGCGACAGGATTGGATACCCGACCCGCGTGCGACTCGCTGTTCCGACGGTCCTCTGCGTCCAGACCCCAGTTCCATATCGAGAAGGAGCGATGCTGGTTCCACCTGTATCCTGCCTGACGCTGTCCAGCATCGTGCGCTCTCAGAGAATGATCGTGAGTCGCGGATTGTCGGCAGCGCTGGTGTAGAGCAGTTCAGTCATTGTATGGAACCTGTGGCTCAAAACCCTGAAAATCCCTGGTTTGTTACCTGCGTTGCAAAAGCCCAATCAACGCTGCTAACACGCGCGCCCGATATTCGGTGGCAGTCGCCACATTTGCCTGATGAATCTCGAACAGACCACTATCAACTTCCAGCATCCCTCCTGGCCCTTCACGCATTGGTACTGTGGTGTGACAATCACCATCGAGCCGAATGATCGTTTTAGCTGCCGGTCGTTCTGCTTCGGTAGTGGCGGCTGGGCCAACAACCTTATAAGAGGTTGTTACTTCCATCACCGCAGCATCGGCAACGTAAGCAGCAACCTTTGCCGCTGCACTACGGATCGAGTTCTCCAATTCGCCTGCCATGCACATTCTCCTCATCTTCAGCGTGGGAGTGTCATGTGGATGATACCATTGATTGTTGAACTTCGGCCAGTATCTCTTGGACAAATTGCCACGACGCCGGTAATGCCATGAGCGCACTGATCGGTGACGCAACCATAGTAGCTATCAGCGCCGCTCCGCGTCCAACCAGGCCAATGATGCGCAAAAGGGCAGCTCGCGAGCGCAGGGCGAGGGTCAAGGTCTGGTGATGGAGGGTAGCCTGTACTGGAGTGATGTCGGTGACCAACCACGATTGTACGTCACCAAACCAGTTGACTCTGGTACGAGCAATCAGACGCGATCCGTGAATAGTTTCGACGGTTGCATACGATCTGAGCGATTCACAGACCTGAGTACTCAGAGCAATGAATTGCTCTTGCGCTGCCTGCCAGCGCTCTTGCACTTCATCGCGCAGACCAAAACTTGCCCCGCCAGGCGGTTGCTCTCCCATTGACACCCAAGCGAGCAGATGCTGTTCAGCAAGGGGCAGTGTTGTGCCAAAACTGACCGCTCCATCAACAACTTGCCGTAAACGTTGCTCGACGGTCGCCAGCGCATGTTCTTGAGCATCGAGCTGGCTCATTGCCGAGCGTATTGCGCTCTGTGCTGCCAACGCATCGTCTGGTAATCGTGCCTGCCAGATGACATCAGGCTGATCATCTGTTGAAAACGCATTGCCGCTGACCAGCGGTTGCCAGGGGCCGGGAGGCGTGACAACGGTTGGTGATGGTTCGATTACGAAAAAAACAGCGTTCATTTGCCTTGCAAGACGCCCAAGAGGCCGGCTGCGGCTGTAGCAATGGCCCGTACCATCTCGGCCCGATTCGTCTGTGCCTGTTGCACCATACTGACGTGGATAGCCCACAGACGCTCATCAATTCCTTCGGCGTTGGTTGGTACCAATACCTGAGTGTCGCCATCGAGACTCATACGGGTTACGGCGCGTAAGCTGGCGCCGCGAAAATCTCCCTGTCGATAGTTAATGGTTTCAGGGGCGTCAGTCGTGTACGTCTCAACTTCCAAATGAGCGGCATCGGCGATGACTTGTTGGAGGGTCGTTGCCAGGCGCTCACCGAACTCTTGCAAAGCAGTTGAGAGTTTTTGCATCGTTTCGGCCGGCTTATTCCCAAACAGACCAAAACTGGCTCCGACTTCGGGCAATGCCACCGGGATAACTGGAGTTTCAGGTGGCAGGCTCCCAGCCGGTACCGGTGTCACCGGCTGAGCAGCGCTCGATGGTGGTGTGGCGACCGATTCGGTAGCGATCGGCGAAGGTGTTGCAATTGGGGCTATTTTTGTTGAAGATGAAGGTTGCATCGTCAGTTGTAATTGGGAATCCGTCGCCTCAGTTGCTTGTTGTCGGCACAGACGGGTTGCCGGATCGCCAAGAATAATATAGCTCCGCGCATCGTTATGTTCCGTCCAGCGTGTCGAAAGTTCTATCGGATCGATCGCTTGGCCCCAACGCGCATTCTCAATATCTTCGGTCAAGACCGTTGCCAGTTCCGCATACCGCTCATTGAAAAACTCAAGTGCATAGCCAATCGGGGCACCGGCAAACAGCAGCCGACGCAACGTACTGCTGAAGGTCTCGATTTGGCGACCCCCGCGGGTATCACTGAACGAGAACGTCCATGCTCGTTCAACGTGACCAATGTATGCCAGCGCACCACCACGCGGTAAGCTGAGCAAACGTCTTGGCAAGGCAGCAACGAACGGTTTGGCTGCGATCACCGAACGGGTTCCGCGTAAATGGGGAAAATCATCTTCTCGTGGACAACCGGCGCCGAAGCAGGCAAACTGAAACACAAAAGCGCCGTGAAGCGAGGTGTTACTCGCAATATCGTCGGCAGCAAGATAGAATGCTGGCGGAATCGGACGCTGTCGCCAGGCCTGTGGCCCCGGCCAGTCGGCACAGAGTATTGCGCCTTGATGGTATAGCTGATGCGGGTCGTTTGCTTCAAACTCAACCCCGTGACCGGCGGTGAAGAGCAGTGTCGGCGGTTCGTTATGGAGAAGCTGACTGAGCCGCTCTTTTGTGACGTCGCTGCCGCTAAGGGTGCTAATCTCCCACTCACCACGTTGCGGATGACCAACCAACTCAGTAGCGAGCGGCTGTACCAATCCTTGTAAACTGCGACTAGTTGCCACATCGTCGGGATGTTGCACGCCAGCAAACACGATCCGTCGCGGGAGCGTAATACCGTTCCGTTCTGCCGTTACGACGCTGCGGGCATATGCTGCATATTCATCAAGGGTTGCAAAATGAATACGCCCGACCGCATATTGGACATCGAGCTGATACTGAAAACGGAAAGGAATGTCTTCGGGTGAGCCAACCAGCAAGAGGTAGTAGGGAAACCGCTCAGGATCAACCGGACCACTGGTTGCTGCCCCTTGCCGTCGTAGAAACGCGGCTTTACTTTCGCCGGGCCGATACCCCCGTTCACCGCTACATTCGCGATACCGTGGCCCGGCCTGGACACGGCGCCAGTTCAGCAATTCACTCAATGCCTCGCGGATCGGTGCAGGATCGAATGTTGCCGGAAAGATGATTCCCCACCCAGCCTGAGCCAGATTGGTGGGGTCAACGCCCTCTTTGACCCGAAACGCGCCTGTCACGTCGGCCAGATACCGTTCACGCAGAGCAGCCCGCTGTTCGGGATCGGGATCGATGCGGTCGGGTGATGGTCGTTCGCCGAGTATCAAACGGGCCAGTTCACGCACAGGAATCGGTTCGTGGGCATACTCTCCCCGACTTGCGTTCACACCGTTGAAGTAGAGCCAATCTTCGGCCATGTTGATGTCCTGTTAGCGATGACCACTGACAGTCGGCGATTTAGAGATATACGATCCACTGACCTGAGATGCGAGTCAACATCCCGCATCTGATGCACAGGCCAGGTGATTATGCCGGATGAGATCGGGTACGATTCTGCGGAAACACGAATGATATTGCGTCGGCGACCGGCTAAATCTGCAAGATATACCCCTTACCGCGCACATTCAGCAAATAGCGCGGGGCACTGGGTTCGGGTTCAATCTTCTGCCGCAAGTGATGAATGTGCGGTTTGATCAACTCACCCGCCTCAAGCTCGGTTGTTTCGTAGCCTTGGGCACAACGCACCAATTGCGTATACGACAACATCTGACCGGCGTGCTCGGCCAGGCACAGGAGTAAGCGAAATTCGGTTGGCGTCAAGTTGAGCGAGCGACCGTTTAATGTTGCCGTCTGATGCCATGTATCGAGCGTTAACGGACCAATGGTCAGAATGCGTCCAGTCGGTTCGGGTGTCGGTGTAGGTGATGGAGGAGTTGCCGAGGGCTGAACCGGTGCCACCGACGATGCCACTTTCCCGCCGGTTAATTCTTGCACTGCTGCACCGATAGTATCGAGTAAATCACTCTGGCGGCGTCGTGCCGCACGTTCTTCCAGCCCGGCAGCCACTCGGGCCAGAATTTGATTCGGATCGCTGGTCTTGAGCAGATAGTCGAAGATACCAAACCGAATGCCTTCAATGGCCGAATCGAGCGAGCCATGGCCGGTTAAGACAATGATGATGGCGTCGTGGCCGGCTTCCCGCACTTTTGCTACTACTTCCATCCCTTTCATGCCGGGCATTTGTAGATCGACCAGCATGAGATCGAATGGTTCACGTTCAAACAGGGCTACTGCCTCTTCACCGGTTGCAGCCGTCGTGACGGCATAACCGGCCCGGCTCAGCAATGCCTGTAGCGTCAGGCGAATATTTTGCTCATCATCAACTACCAACACACGCGGCTGGGTAGTCATATCACCTTGCACTCCATCTTGATTACGCTTACAGTTAGTTGGAATTATATAATTATTGGCATATCATAACATGAGCTGATAGCATGGTCAACGGTATCGGTACCGTATCCAGAGATTTTCAGCGTTCTCAATTTCGGGTCGCCTTCGAGACCGGACGATGAAACAGTAGCGGTACCCCGACGAAGCACCAGGAGCGCGGACATCCTGGGTGCGC
>NZ_JPIM01000073.1 GCF_000735195.1 Chloroflexus sp. MS-G | reverse complement strand
TCACGCAATGATTGCGTGGGTACGGTACGTGCCCGATGCGACGGCTGGGTTTTTGATCAAGTGCTGGATGTGCAGCACCGTCGCAACCCGACCACCTTCTCTCGGCCAACCGAACCAGGATCGGTCTGGGGACTGTTACCGACACTATTGTCACGCCAGGTATCATACAGGCAAGGGAGGTGTCTATGCGACGCTTACTGCTGATACTCTTCATAGTATGCCTCATCGGCGTGGATCAAGCGGGATTGTTGGGACAGATACAGCCAGCCTACTCTTACCATACCCGACAGCAGAGCCGCTCGGCGCCACCCTCCCGTCCTGGTCCCACGATTGAGGTGTTTGTACGACCTGAGTTTGCGGCGCGAATGCACCGTTTACGCGCTACTATCTTGAAAGCGGCAGCGCAGCATAACCATCCGCAGTTGTCGGGGATGAGTGATTACGAATTTGCTGTAGTCATAGCTACAATTCTCTACAACGAAAACTTTGGCTGGGCGGAAGAGCTGATTCCGCCGTTGCGGATGGTAACGCCGGTATACCAGTCTGCTCAGCAGCAGGTCAATTTGCACGGACTGGGGACAAATTTTAGTGTCTGGCCGGCGAATCTGCGACCGTCGGTTGCGGCTGAAATACTGGCCGGTAAGGTACCGCTGGCCGATGGCCGTGTGCTGCATGTGCCGCTGCGGGTGGATGGAAGCCAGATTGACCCAACCACTTTCAACGATCAACGGGCCTTGTTTGCGGCACTCACGGCTGAAATCAGTGACGACGAGCTGGCAATCAACTATCTGGCAGCAAATCTTGAACGTGGCGTCTGGCGGGCAGTTATCGAGGGTCAACCAATTTCTTGGCGAACACTTGCCGCCTGGCATAACCAGGGTATTGTTGATCCGGTTGCCATTCGGAATAATCCAACCGCTCGTGATTACGTGCGACGGGCGGCGGCCTATCTTCCTCTGGCGCGTTCCCTCCTTGCCCCTGCTAACGATGCGTTGACGATGCATGCAGTGTAATTAGTAGTGAAAATACACCGATTGGTACGCACGAGAAACGTCACTTAGCCGCTCAGGATAAATCCGATTCCTGCCGTCATTCGGTATGCGGGTCGGATGTCCACAAGCCCCAGCAACCGCGTAGATCGGGAATGTCAAGCGGGTAGGGAAATCGTTCTTTGGCGAACAGTGCCAAAACCTGAAAACTTTGTAAAACCCTATCGCCCTTTCACCTCTTGCGCAACCCTGATAACTGATCAATAATCAAATAGGTTTCCGATTCAACTCTTTGCTCGACGCGCAGTGATCATCGCTCTCTCCGGCTTTCGCCGCATCGCGTCTGATGGATGGCCGCCATGATGCTCGCCAATGCTGAACTGGCGTGTTATCTGCCAGGAATTATTCGACAACGTTTGAATAACATCAATCCTGATGGTCGGCTCGAACCGGCAAAAGAGACATTTCCGGCGGCAATACTCTCGGCAGACCTTTCCGGCTTTACGGCTCTTACAGAGTATTTAACCCACACCAGTCCTACAGGCGCCGAAGAACTTACCCAGATTCTAGACCTCTATTTTGGTCATCTGGTGCGGATTGTCACTTCACACGGTGGCGATGTGATAAAGTTCGCCGGTGATGGTTTAATTGCTCTCTGGTACGGCGCCGAAGACTTAGCCCTTCTTACGCGCCGTGCTGTTCAATGTGGACTGGCGATCCAGATGATGATGTCGCCAGCAATCTGGAGCACTGAGGCCATTGATGTGAAGGCTCGTTCATTGCGGGTACGGGTAGGAATTGGCGCCGGTGACGTTACATTGATGCATCTGGGAGGTGTCTTTGAACGGTGGGAGTTGCTGATTGTCGGTGATGCAGTTCGTGATACTGGTGCCGCCGAAGCTGCTGCCCCGCCCGGTGAAGTTGTCTTGACGGAAACGGCCTGGAGGTTGGTACAGCCGTGGTGTGAGGCGGTACAGCTTTCGGATGGACGCTGGCAACTGACAGCCCTGCTCGACGACGTACCGTTGCGGGCTTTTGCCACACCAGCTATTGACCAGAGTCAGATTGACTTCTTACGCTCGTATGTACCGAAGGCAATCTTGAGCCATATCGATGCTGGTCAAACGGCATGGCTGGCCGAGCAGCGTTATGTCACCGTCCTCTTTGCACATCTTGGTGATCTGACTGCCGAGACACCATTACCAGCAGCTCAGGCTGCAATCCGTGCGCTGCAAACATGTCTCTACCGGTATGAAGGGAGTATCAGTCGGCTTGGCACGGATAACAAAGGGCCAACGTTGCTCGCTGCCTTTGGCTTGCCGCCGTTTGCCCATGAAGATGATGCCTTGCGGGGTGTGCTGACGGCGCACGATATTGTGAATACGCTCTCGAATCTCGGTTTTAGCTGTACGATTGGCGTAGCCAGTGGAATGGCGCTGTGTAGCTCGGTCGGCGGCCAGGATCGGCGTGAATACACGATGATGGGATCAGTCGTTAACCGCGCAGCGCGGCTGATGCAGGCGGCACAGCAAACTGATGTTGCGATTTTGTGTGATAGTGAAATCGCAGCCGCCTGTCGCGACCGGGTCAGTTTCAGTGCACTCCCCCCGCTCCAGTTGCGTGGCATCGCTGACCCAGTTACTGTTTTCCAACCAATCTTCGATCCTGCCAATACCCTCAGCGTACAACGGATTCACATTGATCGTGATGGCGAGGCACTGATTGGACGAGCCAGCGAGCTGGCACTGCTGCGCGATCGTTTAGAGCGTCTTCAGCGTGGTCAGAGCGGTGGTGTGTTAATCCTTGGCGAGGCCGGTATTGGCAAATCGCATCTGATCCAGACCTTTCTCGCTCAGGCTCGTGCGCATGGAACCATCGTCCTGCATAGCACGGCACGATTTATCGAGCGCAGTCCATACTCTGCGCTCCGCAGTGGATTGCCGGTATTGCTGAACGATGGACGGCTGGCGACACTCAGCGATAGCATCTACAGTCTTGCTGGCGAGTTGTGGCCGACCAATCGGGGAAGTCAGGGCCTTTCCGCGCATACGTTGCCGCAGATTCATACCCAGCGGCTCCATGACGGATTGATTGCAGTGCTTAGCCGAGTTGCTGAGCATGCCCCCCTTCTGGTCGCCATTGAAGATGTGCAGTGGCTCGATGACCCAACCTGGACCCTGTTAGCCGATCTGCTTGATCAGGATGCGCCAGTCCTGATTATCCTGACCGGTCGGCCACCGCTCTCCATCACGGAAGAACGTCAGCGCCTGCTTCACCACCGGTTGCTTGATCAGATCAAACTCCACGGGCTAAGTCCACCGGAAATTCACGACTTGCTCGCACGCTATCTTGACGTGAAGCAAGTCGATGAAGCTATCTGGCGACTGATAGCGGAGCAGACGCAGGGACACCCCTTCTTTAGCATTGAGCTGGTCAAGGCGCTGCGCGACGCCGGGCTGCTGATGCGGCAACAACATATCTGCCGCTTTGTGCCCGGAGCAGCCAGACGTGCGCTTCACATGGTGCGTCTCCCCTCTACCGTGCAAGGCCTGATCACTAGCCGCTTTGATCAACTGACGCTTGACCAGCAATTAACGCTGAAAGTAGCGAGTGTTATCGGGGTTGAGTTTGATACGGCGACATTGCAGGCCATTCATCCAGATCACATTCCTGAAGAGCAATTAACTGCTCAACTCTTTGCAATACAGCAGAGTGGCTTGATCGCCCTTGAACGTTCTGGGCCAACGATCAGATACACGTTCCGACCGGCGGCTATCGCAGAGGCTATCTACAATCTGATGAGTTTTGCCCAGCGCCGGCAATTACACGCCCAATTTGCCAACTATCTTGAACAACATTATGGTCATGATCCACAGCGGGCGATGACCATTGCTCATCACTGGAAAGCAGCCGGTGAGTTAATCCGCGCCCGACCATACCTTGATCGGGCCGGTGAACTGGCGCTGCATAACGGTGATTACGCTGGTGCGATTGATCTGCTAGAACAGGCGCATCAAATCGGCGACGATGAGCCGGCAACAACTGTTGGCCACCGAGAGCGTTTACTGGCAGCAGCCTATTATGGTCAGGGACGACTCACTGAGAGTTATCACTTTTTGCAACGTGCGTTTACCCGTTTTGGGCTTCCGCTTCCGACTGAGCGCCGCACTCTTCCCTGGCTCATCCTGGCTGAACTTGGCCGTTATCTTCTGACGCTGCTCAGGCTCGGTAGGAAGAAACCGTCGATCAACGACCATCTGGTTGAGCTTGCTCAGGCGGCAAATGTGCTCATTCAGATCAATTTCTACCAGCACGATCTGTTAAGAACCATTCACAGCCTGCTGTTCGCCCTCAACCTGGCCGAAACCGCACACATACCGGCAATGAAGGCACGCGCTTACGCTTGTATGGAACTTGCGTTGAATCGTTTCCCTCCCCTTGCCCGTCTGTACCGCCGTAAAACAATGCGGCTGACCAGTGTTTTGAACGATCCTTCAACCACCGCCTGGGTTGCCCAGATGCAGGGCTTGGCCGCATTGGGACGGGGTGAGTGGCGCCGTGCCCAGGCAGCACTGGAATTCGGGAGTTCTATCGCTCAGCAAACGGGTGAAACGCGGCGCTGGATCGAATGTCGTGCTATGCTGGTGATGTTGCAAGTGCGGCTAGGGAACGTTGATGCGGCCATGACCGAGATAGCCGAAATTGTTGCCCGTGGTGAACGGAGCCGCGATCAGCAGGTTCAAATTGGGGGGCATCTGAGTGCTGTTGAGTTATACCTGGCAATCGGCGACACGGCAGCGGCGATTACCGAATGGCAGACTGCCAGCAATCTCTTCACCGATGCGAGTCGGATCAGTCGTGCCGATCAAATCTGGCATACTACGCTGGCGGCGCGGATTGCATTGCTCAGGGGTGAAACACATCAGGCACACGAATTGGCGGTACAGGCTCTGCAACAAATCGACAGCGAACCACCACTGGCTATTTATCTGCTCCGCAGTTATGAAGCCCTGACGACCATGCCACTTTCCTGGCGACAACGCTGGATGGCACGATTTGTGCGCTGGCAGGTTGGCCTGGTGTTCCCGCTCGCGTTTTGGAAAGAGAAGCGGAAATAGGGGAGCAGAAAGCAGTAAGGTCGGGTATTGAGGTTTGGTAACGTTTTTCCCTCTCCGGCAGTGGGAGAAGCAAGGTTACGACGATCTGCGATCAGGATGCTGTCTGCCATCACAGCAGTGAGGGCGGGTTCTCAACCCGCCCTCATACGTGCTTCCGAATAGACACGGGCTAGCGGCCCGCGCCAGGCCACAATAGCCTCTTCGGATGCCCTCTTAGTTCACCGTGTACTCACCCTCAACGACGCCGTCATCTTTCCGGCCACTGCTGCTAGCGCCTGGTGCTGCGCCATCACCGTAGGCGGCCTGCGAGACCTTGAACAGCGCTTGCTGCAAGTCGCTCGAGAGTTGCTGGATGCGGCTGCGATTCTCTTGCGCAATCGCCTCGCGCAGATCCTTAATCAAGCCCTCGATCCGACTGCGCTCAATGCTGTCAACTTTATCACCCAGCTCCTTCAGCGACTTCTCGGCCTGGTAAGCCAGGCTATCGGCCTGGTTCTTCATCTCGACCAGCTCGCGGCGAGCCTTATCTTCGGCGGCGTGCAGTTGGGCTTCACGCACCATCCGCTCCACCTCTTCTTTCGAGAGGTTGGTGCTGGCGGTAATGGTGATCCGCTGCTCTTTGCCGGTTGCTTTGTCACGTGCGCTTACGTTCAGGATACCGTTCGCATCGATATCGAACGTCACCTCGATTTGTGGCACACCACGCGGCGCCGGTGGAATCCCTTCGAGGCGGAAACGACCCAGTGAGATGTTGTCGGCAGCCATCTCACGCTCGCCCTGCAAGATGTGAATATCAACCGCCGTCTGACCATCAGCCGCCGTCGAGAAGATCTCGGTCTTACGGGTGGGGATGGTCGTATTCCGTTCGATCAGTTTGGTCATCACCCCACCGAGCGTTTCCACACCGAGCGAGAGCGGCGTTACGTCGAGCAAGAGCACATCTTTCACTTCACCGCCCAACACACCGGCCTGGATCGCTGCGCCAACAGCGACCACTTCGTCGGGGTTTACGCTCTTGTTCGGCTCTTTGCCGAGCATTTTGCGTACCAGCTCCTGAACGACCGGCATCCGGGTTGAACCACCAACCAGCACGACTTCATCGATCTGGCTTGGCTGCAAACCGGCATCCTTAAGCGCCCGCAACACCGGATCGCGGAGCCGCTCGGTCAGATGCGCTGTTAATTGCTCGAACTTGGCGCGGGTTAGCTTCATGGCCAGGTGTTTCGGCCCGCTGGCATCAGCCGTGATGAAGGGTAGGTTAATCTCTGTCTCCATCATCGAGCTGAGCTCCATCTTGGCCTTTTCCGCCGCCTCTTTTAAGCGTTGTAATGCCTGGCGGTCTTTGCTCAGATCGATACCCTGATCTTTGCGGAACTCCTCGATGATCCAGTTAACGATTGCGGCATCGTAGTCATCGCCACCAAGGTGAGTATCACCACTGGTCGCCTTCACTTCGATGACGCCATCACCAACCTCAAGGATGCTAACGTCGAAGGTACCACCACCCAGGTCGAAGACCAGAATGGTCTCGTCCTTCTTCTTGTCTAACCCATAAGCGAGTGCCGCAGCCGTCGGCTCGTTGATGATTCGTAGTACCTCCAAACCGGCAATCTTACCGGCGTCTTTGGTTGCCTGACGCTGGCTGTCGTTGAAGTAAGCCGGTACAGTAATGACAGCCTGTGTCACCGGCTCACCCAGGAAGGCCTCGGCATCAGCTTTGAGCTTCTGCAAAACCATAGCCGAGATCTCCTGCGGTGCATATTCCTTGCCGGTCTGCGGGACATAAATGCGCACATCGTTGCGCGGCCCTTTGACAACTTTAAAAGGCACTCGCTCTCGCTCTTCCTTCACCTCGTCGAAAGAACGGCCAATAAAGCGCTTGACTGAATAAAGTGTATTTTCAGGATTGATGGTTGCCTGACGCTTAGCGGTCAAACCGACTAATCGCTCACCATTCTTAGCGAAGGCAACCATCGATGGTGTCGTGCGGTTGCCTTCGGCGTTCGGAATGACAACCACGTCACCACCTTCCATCACTGCGATGCACGAGTTTGTCGTGCCCAAGTCAATTCCTACAATCTTGCCCATATTTCTAGCCTCCCGTTGCAATGTTGTTGTATCCCCTGCGGGCATTTATCTCTGTGTGTAGTTTACCCGTTTTCTACCAACGATACACTAGCGGTATGTTAGAGGTGTGTTTGAATCTAGCCCACTTGCGGGATGTATCTTTCGCGCCTACCATCTTGAACAAGTATTCAGCACAATATTCGGGTCTGATTGAATAGAAGAGAAACTGCCTCTGCTTAGATCCTATCCGGAATACCTTGTCGCAGAAGAAGATCGGTTGGGGCGCAACGCCGCTACGCCCATACATCCCTATCAGGTTTCATCCGCTGTAGGGTGAGACAATGATTCGGATAGGCTCTTAGTGCCGCATTTTAGAGTGGTCAACGCTGGAGAAGCGTTATCTTCAGCCCGACCGCGACAGCAAGATTGCCCGTGCCGCACGTCGTCCGCTCTCGAAGGCCCCATGCACCGTAGCAATCTCAGCACCGGTTACTGTTGCTTCACCGGCAAAATGGATCGGGCCGAGTGGTGTTGCCAGCGTTACACGGTCCGCCAGGGTACCAGCAGAGCTATACGTGTATGCCCCTCGACTCCACGGGTCTCGCGACCAGTCAATTAGACGCCCGTCTAGGAAGTATGGTTTTACATCAACTGCAAACAGGGTTTGTAGCTCGCGCAACGCGACTGCAATGGCCTCGCTTTCACCCAGGTCAGCCACCTTAAGCGCCTGCTGCCCACCCGTGTAACCCATGAGCGTTGGCGTTCGGGTACTGGACACCGGCCACCACGTAGCAATTACACCATCGGTGCTAAGGACCGTAAAATCTGACCAGAACTGCTCTGCAAACCAGAGCACTAATTTGGTCACGTAACCCATTGGAATTACCGCTATTGCCATTTGTTTATCGGCCGGTAGCGGTGGTTCAAAGGCTGGCAATCCGGCCTGCAATAGTGAAACCGGAACGGTGACAACTACACGATGTGCGCGCCACTGCCGTCCGTCGGCTAATACAACGTCAACCCAATCAGCGTTCCAACGGATGAGTGTGACCACTGCCCCAAGCTCAATTGTTAGATTGGCGCTGAGCGGTTCAAGTAGTCGCTGATACCCATAATCGATATGAAAATTGTCCTCACCAATTGTACTCAACCGACGCTCGCGGGCTAATGCGGTGGCACTTAATTTGCTCAGATCAGCGCCTTCAAGATTAGCTAGCCAGCGCCCAACCAATTGCTTCACTACCGGCAAGGCAGTTGATTGTTCGATCAGTTCGGCAACGCTTACTTCAGGGCCACGATAATGACAAATCTGCTGATAGAGTTGTAGTACCGCTGCCCCAATTGGGTCATCGGCTGTCAACATCCGACCACCGATGGCGAAGCGACGGTCGCGTCCCCAACGCGAGGTTGGTAAACCGGCCTGTTGTACTAGCTCCCAGGAAGCTGCGCGATGACCATGAATAAACTCGGCACCAAACTCGACCGGCCCATAGCGCGTATCAGTCCAGATTCGCCCCCCGATCCGTTGCCGCGCTTCGAGCACCAACACCTGACAGCCGGCTGCCTGAAGCGTATGCCCAGCGGCTAATCCGGCAATGCCCGCGCCGATCACAATCACGTCATACATACAAATACCTTTCAACCTGTCAGACGATGGCAGAAGGAGCACGGCGGAAGGTCAACTCGTTATGCCGTTAGCCCCAGGCTAAGCAGCGTTGTCCTTGCCTCTTCACCCAACAATCCTTCAACCACAATATCAACGATGCGATTCACCGTGCGCTCTCGTAGCCGGATTAAGTACCATTCCTGTACAAATGGCTGGCCGACCAATGTCACGACGCCGATCCGATCTAATCGTGAGGGAAGGACACTCACCGGCAAGAAGGCTAACGCTTGCCCGGATTCGACCGCTGAGCGTAACAACAGTGGACTGTCTGCTTCACACACAATTCGCAGATCGCCGATAACGACTCCCCGTCGGCGCAGGCCGTCTTCGATAGATCGGCGTAACGGGTGCCCTACCCTGGGCAACGCCAGAGGATAATCACGTAAAACCCCAACCGGTGTCTGTTCGCCGTGCAAGAGAGGATGTCCGTTCACAGCCGTCAGAACCAATCGTTCACCGGCCAGCACACGCATCTCAAAGCCACGTCGTCGCGGCGCATCACTCAGGATCGCAAGATCAAGGCGTCGTTCGGCCAGACCTTCAAACAACTCATCAGACCCATGAAATTCAATATCAACCGTTACTGCCGGATACTGACGCTGGATGATCGCCAGCAGGTGGGGCAAAAACGCCTCGGCACTGCCGGCCAGGCAACCAATGACCACTCGACCACCGATCTGACCGCGTAGCGCACTCACGGCTTGCACAGTACGCTCAGCCAATGCAACCAATTCACGAGCACTCCCTAGCAATTGTTCACCAGCAAGGGTCAATACCATGTGTTGGCCGCTACGCCGGAATAACCGCACACCACCGACTTGTTCCTCAAGCGCACGGATGTGTTGACTTACCGCCGGTTGCGACATATGAAGCCGTTTTGCCGCTGCCGAAAAGGAACCAGTCTCTACCACGGTGAGAAAGGTCTGCAAATAGACGGTATTGAGCATAGCGCCTCAATGATCCTATTTTGTTGTATCGTAGCGCTGATGAAGTTTCACCGGCTGCCGTGCTTTCGCTGCTACCCGCAAATTGAGCATCTCGACCATAACTGAGAAGCCCATCGCAAAGTAGATATACCCTTTGGGAATATGCAACTCAAAACCTTCGGCGACGAGCGAAAAGCCGATCAACAAGAGAAAGCTGAGTGCCAGCATCTTGATAGTAGGGTGATCGCCGACAAATTTTGCAATCCCTTCCGCGAGAAAGAGCATCACCCCCACTGCGAGAACGACCGCCGTCATCATGACCCATAACGTATTGGCCATGCCAACAGCCGTGATGACCGAATCAAGCGAAAAGACAATATCGATCAAGATAATCTGCATAATCACCGCCTGCATGGTTGTGACGGCCACCGCTTTTTCCGTATGTTCAGCACCTTCCAGCTTTTCATGAATCTCAGTAGTTGCCTTGTAGATCAAGAACAAGCCACCACCAAGCAGAATCAGGCTACGCCCCGTTACATGCCATGGCCCAAGCTCAAACAGCGGCTGCGTCAGACCGGCAATCCAACTGATCGACAGCAACAAGAGCAGGCGCGTGATCAGGGCAAGTGATAAACCAATTTGTCGCGCCGGTCGTTGCTGATGCAATGGCAGTTTACTGGCGAGAATACTGATAAAGTTGATGTTGTCTACCCCTAATACAATCTCCATGACGGTCAGCGTCACTAATGCCAGCAGATTTTCGACTGAGAAGATCGTCTCCATACATTATTTGCTACATAGACGGATTTGTGGCATTTATGGTAGCATCTGGCGGGAAGACGGTCAATGTGTGACCAGGCGTGGTATGGGCCTGCAACGTTTTCAGCTTTGGATTACGAGCAATGAAACAGCGACGAACGTCATGCACTTGCCGACAGCAATCTCGAGCCGTGCTGTTTTCTCAGGAGTGCAGGTCTCTAGCCTGTAGCTTGCGGTACGCATTCAGAACTTGCATACCTTTCAGACCTTGCGTGTTATACGGAGAAACGAGCACCGAAAACGTTGAAAACCTCTTACTCTACCCTCGTGTTGCATTGGTATAATGGATAGTGTTGATGACCAGAGGCAGGCAAAGGCTATGACACTTCAATTCATACAAAGCTATCCTGATCGCGTAACTATACACTTTATCCCCTGGCTGACCTGGAGCTTTGCCGGTCTGGTGGGGTACGGTCTGTTCACCATCTTGCAGCCAGTTATTGCCGGTACCCAATCGTTGACTGGCGGGATCGCACTCTCGGTTGCCCTCCTTGTTGGGATGGTGCTCTTCACCTTGATCATCGGCGGTCAGTTAGGGATTTGCCAGATCGATCATCAACGCAATGTGATTACCGTAACCGCCTATGGCCTGCAAGGACGCACCCGGCACGAGCGCTCTTTGAGCGACGTGAAAGGGTTAGAAGTGCGTATCTTGCGCCGGTCACAATATCGGCTTCTGCTCGCACTGCGTTCAGGAGAGCGGCTCCCGCTGGCACCGTTCTACCTGGTCAGCTTTAGCGATCGTGGCATTCGTCGCATTGCCGCCGCACTGCATGTCGAGCCACAGATGATTCAAGAAAAGCAATCGGTGCGCTGAGTGAAGTTCTCGCTATTGTTCTCTATCAGCATTCGCTATGATTCCATTACACCTTGCGCTGCGCAATTTTATGTGTTACCGCGCCGATGAAAACGGCGATCCACTGCGACTCGACCTCGATGGTCTGCATGTCTTGTGTCTCTCGGGCGAAAATGGCGCCGGCAAATCTACCATCCTTGACGCGATCACATGGGCGCTCTGGGGGGAAGCGCGCCGTCCAGACGATGAACTTATTACCCTGGGTGAGACCGAGATGATGGTTGAGTTTATCTTTGCGCTCGATGGTCGGAAGTATCGGGTGATACGCCAGCGCCAGCGGGGACGCAGTAGCGGTCGTGGAAGCGGTAACGGCAAGACCTGGCTCGATTTGCAGAGTTTTGATGGGACGAACTGGCGCCCTATCGGCGAAACCGCGATTCGCGAAACCCAGCGCAAGATCAATGACTTGTTGCGGATGTCGTATAAAACCTTCACGAATGCCTCGTTCTTGCTACAGGGTAGAGCGGATGCGTTTACCGCCAGTACACCATCCGAACGCAAAGAGGTATTAGCCGAAATTCTCGACCTGGCCGAATATGCCAGCCTCGAACAACGTGCTCGTGAACGGGTGCGCCTCTTGGAAGCGGAACTGGTGAGGGTTCGTGGTCGGCTGGAAGGGCTGCAACCGACTGCGGCCAAGGTTCAGTTTTGGCAACAAGCCGTCGCTGAGAGTGAACAACGTCGTGCCCAGCTTCAGCAGCGCCGTGCCACCCTGGAACGTGAATACACTCGCGCCACCGAATACCTGCGGATCCTCGAAGAACATGCCCGTCGCTATCGTGAGCTGCAACAACGTATCGCTACATTGAACGATACCCTTCAGCGCTACCTGCGCGAGCTACAAGAGGTAAACGAGCGTATCACCCAGGCCGAACGGATGATCGCCCAACGTCCTCAGATAGAAGCTGGCCTGGCCGAACTACACACTGCACGGTGCGAACTTGAGCGCCTGGAGCAGGTGCATGAGCGGTATACCGAGCTGATGGCGCGGAAACGCGAGTTGCAGCAAGAGCTGAAGGCTGCTATTGAGCTGATGAAGGAGCGGTTGTCACGGGCTGAAGAACGCTGTAAACGTCTTCGTGCAGAGGTCAAACGCCTCGCCGATGTGCAGCAACGAGCGGAAACCATCCAGCAACGGCTCCGTGAACTGGCGCCAATGCAAGAGCAGGTACGGCAATGTCAGATGCAACGCACTGCGCTCGAACAGCAACTGGCGTACATCCGTGAGCTGATGATGCGGCAACAGATGCTGCAAACCTCGCTTGAACAACGTCGCAATGCGATCACCGTGGAACGGGATCGGTGTCAACAGGAACTTGACCGTCTCGATCAGGAGTTACGTGATGTTGAAACCTGGCGTACCGCCCTGCGTGCCGCTGAAGTGGCGCAGGTACAGGCGCAGGCCCTGGCGGAAGAGCAGGCGGCACGTCGCCAGTACGAACAGACAGTCGTTGATCATTTGAGCGCAGCTCGTGCGCTCGTCGAACAGACCCGCCGCGAACGAGCGACGCTCCAGAAGAATCGTGAGCTGCTGGCTACCGGCAATGGAACGTGTCCGGTTTGCCGTCGCTCGTTACCCGCCACCGACGCTGAACACGTTGCGGCACACTACGATCAGAAACTGGCCGACCTTCAGGCTCAGGAAGCTGAGGCCCTGGCAACGGCCCAAGCTGCCGAACGTGAACTGACTGCATTGCGTGAGACCATCGCTACTGTCGAACAGGAATTAGCCAACCTGCGCCAGCAAGCGGCGACCATTGATTCGCTTATCCACCGTCTGAATCAGGCTGCTCGGCGCGAAACCGAACGTGAGGCACTGAAGCTCCGCCTGGCAACGTTGACTGAACAACTTACCACCGATACGATCGACCCAGCGCTTCAGGCTGAATTGGTGGCGGTGAACAACCAACTTCGTGCACTTGGTGATATTGAAGGCTTGCAGCGCGATCTGCGCATGATCACTGACGAGTTGAACACCTTCGAGCAGTACCTGCGCGAGCAGAGTCGCCTGGAAGGCGAACTAGACACGTGCCAGCGCGATATTGCCCGGCTTGCAGAGCTGATGAACGAATTACCCGAGGCTGAGGCCGAATATGCTGAATTACAGCGGCAGATTGCCGAAAACGACTTTGCCCACGATATTCGGATCGCCGGCCGACAGGTCGTTGCCGAACTAGAGGCATTGAACTACCGGCCCGAAGACCTTGAGGCCATGCGCACGACCGTTCGATCCCTCACCCGTTGGGAACAGGCCGAACGTGAGGTATTGCTGGCCGAGCAGCGCTACGCAACCGATATTGTGGTGCGTGAACGGACCCAACAGCTGCGCCATGACGCAGAACATGAACGACGGATGGTGCAGACTGAAGCCGATGTTCTGGCTCAGCAGGTGAGCGCATTACCCTCTGCTGAAGCTGACGTTGCCAGGCTCAAGCAGCAACTCAGCGATACTGACAGTGAGCTGCGGATCGTTGAGCACGATCTGGTCGAGAAACAAGCCTACCTGAAGCAGGCAGAAGCCGCCGCTGCCGAAGTCGACATTCTTCAAGACCAGGAACGTCAGCTCCAGGAACGAACAGCTCTCTTTGGCGAATTGGCTGAAGCCTTCGGCAAAAAAGGGGTGCAGGCGATGCTGATCGAAACGGCCATTCCTCAGCTTGAAGACGAGGCGAACCAGGTGCTTTCGCGTCTGAGCGACGGGCAAATGCACCTCCGTTTCGAGATGCAGCGTGATACGAAAAAAGGGGATACAGTCGAGACACTCGACATCCGAATCGCCGATGCGCTGGGGACACGTGATTATGCCGCGTTTAGTGGTGGTGAAGCGATGCGGGTTAACTTTGCTATTCGCATTGCGCTTTCACGATTGCTCGCGCATCGCGCCGGTGCACGGCTTGAAACGCTGGTGATCGATGAAGGATTCGGTACGCTCGACGCTGATGGTCGTGAACGGATGGTCGAGGCCATTACTGCCATTCAACAAGATTTCGCCCGTATTATTGTGATCACGCATATTGATGAGTTGAAAGATCGCTTCCCGGCAATCATCGAAATACGCAAGACATCACTCGGTAGCCGTTGGGAAGTACGATAAGAGGAGCTTGTTTAGATACTCGTCGGGAGACGAGCCGTTATTTCGGCAATGGCAGGGAGAAGCGACCCGCAGACGAAGAGATTCAGTGCTCTGATAGAAAGGAAAACGCTATGGAGCTTGTTCCAACCATCCTCAAGTATGGCTTCGTACTGGCAGTGGTTATTGAGCTGATTATCATCGGACGGGCCATTTTTAGCCTTGCTCGCGAGAAGGCCCAAGCCACCGATGCACCGGTACCAACCAAGGGAGAGCAGTGATATGCCATTCCGCATCCTCCACATTTCTGACATCCATACCGGACCACCCTTTAACCCTGTTGCTGCTGAACGATTGATCATCGATGCTCATCAACTGGCGCCCGATTTGGTAGTTATCTCTGGCGATTTCGTCCAGCGCGCCGATTTTGTTCGTCAGTGGCAAGCAGCCCGTGCACTATGCGAACGTCTGCCACAACCACAACTGGTCGTTGCTGGCAACCACGATGTGCCACTCTTTCATCTGCCTGAACGTCTCCTGGCGCCGTTACGTCGTTATCGCCGCTACATTACTCCCGAACTCAATCCGGTGTTCACCACGGCAGGTATTGCAGTCATTGGTGCGTGTACCGCACACGGCTGGACCATCGATGGCGGAAAGCTTAGTCGCGACCAGATGATCGTACTTCGTCATCGTCTGGCTGCACTCGACCCCACCACCTATAAAATTGTGGTCTGGCACCATCCGGTAGGGTTTCCACCCAATTATCATCGCAGACGGCCGCTCGTAACCAATGCACTTCAAGCAATACGTCTTCTCGACGAGTTTGCCGTTGATATGTTGCTCTGTGGTCATCTTCACTTGAGCTTCGTAGGAAATACCCGTGACTTTTTCCTTGATCTACAGCATGGAACGTATATCGTGCAAAGCGGGACAACCACTTCACGACGTGGTTACGGCGACGAGCGTGGCGCGAATACCTGCAATCTGATCACAATCGAGTTTGATGGCGCACGTGTTCAGCATCTGCGCTTCGACCAAAACGATACTGGTTTTCGTCCGGTCGCTGAGCATTGGCTGCCCCGCCCCAAAATTACCGTGACGTAACATTACCACTGCACACCGGTAAACAGATCATCCTCTCGTACATTAGAGGTTGCCGGTGGGTATGCTCGCATAAAGGTATCGGATCGACCCAACAGGTTTGCAACTTTTCCTAATAAGCTGCGGATCAAGGGATTGCCTGCACCCTGACTCACATGGGCCAGCGCGGCAGCATGCGCCTGCGCCTGCACCGCAGTCGTGTCGATCCGGGCATGGGTGGGAAAATCCACGGCAACCAGTTGCATCAGATCAATATCGCGGTTGCGCCCAAATGCCCGCGGATCACGCCCGAAGAGTGGCATGAGTTTAACCAATAGCCGCAGTAAGCGCCGTGAGAAGGTTGTGTAGTAGAGTTTTTGTGGCGCATACGCTGATCCAGCTTCTGGGAAGGCAGTCGGATCGCCAGCCGCGTGAAACGCGGCGACGGTGGCTTCGTGAATCGCAATGTGATCAGGATGACGATAACCTCCAATGGGATCAAACGTGATGACAACCTGTGGCCGTAATTGGCGCATGAGACGAACCAACTGCCCGACTACTCGTTCACGTGGCTGGTTAATCAGTGCTGCCGGATGTCGATTGGCTTCTGTGCCGGGCATGCCGGAATCGCGATACCCCAACAGGGTAACACTACTCAGACCCAACGCCTCAGCCGCACGCAGCAGCTCGGTTCGTCGCAACGCTGCGACCGAATCGTATCCGCGCAACAATTCAGCATCAACCGTTCCCTCTTCACCACCGGTTGCACAGATCAGGTGTACCGCTACGCCAGACCAGGCATAACGGGCAAGCGTACCACCTGGGCCAAAACTTTCATCATCTGGATGTGCAAAAACCGCTAACAACGTTGGACGCACCTCTGGCAATACTGTTGGCCGCAAGATGATTGTTTCTTCCTTGATCTCCATCATTATCCTCTCTAAATGCGAGCGTCGGTGCACACACAGCCATCTCTCACTGACAAATCCTGTCTCGTTAGCTGGCTGCATGTCCGGTATCCCGGACACGATAATATCAATGTCTCTTTTTCACCTTATTCATGGTATCATAACGCGCAGAACGGATTGCATCAGCGGGTGCAACCCGAACAGGTCACAGAACATAGTCACAGGTAACCAACAACTATGCTTGCCGACTTACCAATTGCGATTATTGGCGCCGGCGCGATGGGGGAAGCGATTATCGGTGGACTCTTGCGCAACGAACTGGTTGCCGCCGAGCAGATTCTCGCCAGCCACCCCCGTGAAGATCGCCGACGTGAACTTGCTCATCATTACGGTATTCGCACTACTCACGATAACCTGACGGCTGCGCAATGGGGCCGCGTGGTTATCTTCGCCGTGAAGCCGCAACAACTCCGGCGCGTCTTGCCGCCACTGCGCGGAGCACTGCGCGACGATGATCTGGCAATTTCGGTCATTGCCGGTGCTACGATAGCCTCTTTTGCCGAAGCCCTTGATCATCAGGCTGTTGTGCGCAGTATGCCAAACACCCCCGCTCAGATCGGTTGTGGCATGACCGTTTGGACGGCAGCGCCAGCCGTAACTGAACGTCAGCGGAGTTGGGCGGCGACCGTTTTGGGTGCACTTGGTCGCGAATTATTTGTTGATAACGAAACTTATCTCGACATGGCCACTGCAATCAACGGCACCGGGCCGGCGTATGTCTTTCTCATGATGGAAGCGATGATCGATGCTGGCGTTCATCTCGGTTTATCGCGTCGGATTGCCGAAGAGCTGGTGCAGCAGACGATGTTGGGTTCAGTTCAGTACGCAATCCAGAGCGGCCTGCATCCGGCCCAGTTACGAAATGCAGTCACTTCACCCGGCGGTACCAGCGCCGCGGCCCTCAGCGAGCTTGAACGCGGTGGTCTGCGCACGGTATTAGCCGATGCAATTTGGGCAGCTTATCGGCGATCAGTGGAATTGGGAAGGCAAGGATAGATGGCTGTCAGCTATGCACGAGCACGGTTAACCACCGAAGACGACCGTCGCTACCGGGCTTACGTTGAGACCTTCAAGCTGCAACGCAAAAATCAGAAAGCGATCCGTCCACCTCGCCAACGCGATATTTTTGGTGGACAGGCAGAGGCTGCGTTGCGCGACTGGTTGGCAGCCCGTCTGCCACTCGATGAGCGACGGATTCTTGAATATGAAGAGCGTCGTAACCGTACTGCGCAAATGAAGTACCGTGAGCTTGACGCGCTGGCGATTGTTGATAACGTGGCCTGGGTGTTTGAGATCAAGGCCAGTCGCACTGCCAGCGCCCTGCGCCGTGCCGTTGCCCAGCTTAATGAGACTCGCCAAATCCTGCACTTGCTTTTCCATCGGGTCGGGGTGACCATTCTGCTCGTTGATACCGGTATTCCGGCGGATACTGCCGCCGCCGATGCTTTGATGATGAGTGAACGTCCACCACCACGCCGCCCTGAACCTCTCGCTGAAGTGCTCGCTGCATTACCACAGTTGCGGCTGATCAGTGATTTGAACGCTCGATCTGAAGCGGACGATCAGGTGAATCTCTTGCTCTTTAGTGTTGACGATATTATCGCGCTGGTCGGTGCTGAACATCTGGCGCTAAACTGGGAAGAAGACGATATGTTCGACGATTCCGAACTCGAACCGCCACCACCGGCGTCGCTTTTCGCTAGTAGCGGCGATGATGATGATGACGACGATAACCCGCTGGCTGCTGCATTGCGCAAAGCGGGTCTTCGCTGAACCCTATGAGCCGACTGCGCACGACCACAGCTCTGACCCTGGCCCGTACTGCCGGTATCCTTTCACGTCGCCTTGGATTTGGCGGTGGTACCAGCCTGCCCGGTCAGCTTGCACGGGCTATCGATCCGGCTATTCTTACCAACTTCTGCCATGCCTTGCCGGCGGGCGTGATACTGATCGCCGGCACCAACGGCAAAACGACCACCAGTCGTATGCTGGCTGCTATCCTCGAACAGGCAGGTGTGTCTCTCTTGCACAATCGTGCCGGAGCTAATCTGCTCCCTGGCTTAACAACGGTGGCAATCAACAACGCAGACTGGCGCGGGCTGCCGCGAGCAAGTTGTGCTTTGTTTGAGACAGATGAAGCAGCGTTACCGCAGGCGATTGCCGAAACGCACCCCCGATTGGTCGTACTGCTCAACCTGTTCCGTGATCAACTCGACCGCTACGGCGAAATTGACACCATTGCCCGCCACTGGCGTCAAGCGCTTCAGCAACTTCCTGCAACCAGTACGGTTGTGTTCAATGCCGATGATCCGGCAATTGCCGATATTGTGCATCAGCTTCCTGTTCGCACCGTAGCCTTTGGTCTGGCCGATGAACGTCACGCAGTCGGCGCTGCTACCCACATCGCCGACTCACAGTTTTGCCATACCTGCGGCCATCGCTACCAGTATCAGCGCATCTTCTATGCCCACATCGGTCACTACGTTTGTCCCCAGTGTGGTCATCGGCGCCCCGACCCAGTCATTGCGTTGACCGTTCTTGAGCCACGTGGACTCGAGGGAAGTGATCTCCAGATCGACCATCCCAATGGGCAGATTCGGTTTCACGTACCATTACCCGGTCTCTACAACGCCCAAAATGCGCTTGCGGCTACAGCGGCAGCACTGGCTTTAGGTATCGATACATCAACAATTTGCATAGCGCTGAGTCAGATTCAGGCTGCCTTTGGGCGCATTGAGCGTATCTCTGCCGGTAGTCATGGCCCAACGATGCTGATCGCCCTGATCAAAAATCCAGTCGGGGCTTCAGAGACGGTACGAATGTTCACGACAGCAACGACTAGGCCGCTCCATCTCTTGATCGCTATCAATGATCGTTTTGCCGATGGTACCGATGTCTCGTGGCTATGGGACGCCGATTTTGAGCCATTAGCTCAGCGGGTAGCCCATGTGACCGTCAGCGGTACTCGTGCTGCCGATATGGCGTTACGTCTCGATTATGCTGGTGTTGCGACTGAAGCCATTACTGTAATCGATGATCTGCCGACTGCACTCGATACCGCTCTGGCAGCCCTGCCACCTGGTGAAACGCTTGCCATTCTGCCGACGTATACCGCGATGCTCGAATTACGCAGCGAAATCACCCGCCGCGGTTGGGCACGTCCCTTTTGGGAAGCGTAGAGACAGCTCAGAATTATCATTCTGTATAAGAGTCAAAAAATCCGGATTTCTCATCGGTCATATAACGCTGATCATGGCCTGGCGCAAGCGCCTGCGGCAGGGCTGCGTCAAAAAACCCGGATTTCTCATCGGTCATATACCGTACCCGTGCAACCATTGCGTGAGGGGTTCCAGCGTTCTTGCTCTCAGCCCCACTCTTTCCGGGCGGGGGGCCAGAGGGAAGGTGCGGAGGTTGGGGGAAGGTGCGGAGGTTACCATCCCCCCCTTCCTCTCCTCCAGCGGGGGAGAGGAAGGGGGCTAGGGGGAAGGTGAGGGCCACCAGGCGTGCGCCGCAGCCCAGGCCCTGAAACCGTTAAAACCCTTTGCCATCGCGTCGCCGCGACGCATGCGTTACCTGCCACCGTGTCCCTGACCATTGAGGAGTTTCCAGTGTTCTTTCTCGCCAGCCCCATCCTCCCCCGTTCGCTCCCACCAAGGGAGAGGACGGGGGGCTGGGGGGAAGGTGCGGAGGTTGGGGGAAAGTGCGGAGGTTACCATACCCCTTCCTCTCCCCCAGCGGGGGAGAGGAAGGGGGCTAGGGGGAAGGTGAGGGCCACCAGGCGTGCGCCGCAGCCCAGACCCTGAAAGGGAGCAACCCAGTGCCTTCATCCGTGCCAGGACCTTATCTTTGAGGGCTACCCGGCGCGGGACGTTCTTGCGCATGCAGCGGGTAATGTCCGTCTCGACGCACACCTTCATCAAGGCGTATTGAGCGTATTGCTTGGCAGACGATTGCGAATCATCGTTGCTGGTGTTCCTAGCCAGTTGCGGGACGAACGCAGACCGCGCACTGTGCGCACGTGGGCGGGTGGTACCCACACGTCCGGCACGATGGCGGCGATCAACAGCCGGAACAGGCGTTGCAGGTCTTCCGTGTCGGGCTTGCCCCGCGCGTCGGCAATCTGCCGAACTGCCTCGGCGTGTGCGACTACTGTCCGTGTGACGAGTGGGGTAACACTGTCGGAGATGTCCCAGATGTTGCCGGTCGTCTCCGGGATGACGGTGTCGCCCTGGCACAGGTTGGCGGCGGCCCACGTGCGGCAGCGCATCATCGCCACCTGGTGCGGTCGCAGGACCTATTCCTGGGCAGCGTTCATTACCCCGACCATGACGTACTCCTTGTGAAGGTCGAGGGTGACGTAGCGGTGAATAGTTCTTGATTCTGGTTGTGCTTTCAGGCTATGCTTCTCATAGAAGTCTGGGGCGCGGATGTCGGGCTGAGCGGGACACCAACCGATTCGGGTTCTGGCGCTGCGATGCGCCGTCGCAGATGAACGTATTCGCCGGGCAGCCAGTGAACGCAGCGGGCTTGTCCTGCGCAGGGCATCCCATCGCGGCTGTCGGCCAGCCCTGACGCTCCACCCCGCAGCGACGTCCTCGGCGACGGTATCACGCCAGGGATACGCCTCCTTTGCGCCCCAGACTAAGGATATTCTAAGAAAACCAACCGTTAGCCAGCGTTCATAGGGCACCTTATATTTCCAGAAAGGTTGGCGAAATGCTGCAAGTTAGTCTAGAAGAAGCAAAATCACGTTTGCTCGAGTTAGTGAATGCAGCGCTCAAGGGCGAAACGGTCGTTATTCTCAAAGACCTCCAGGAAGCCGTGCAACTGGTGCCTGCTATACCACAGGCACGTCGCCAATTTGGGAGTGCCAAAGGACTCATTGTCATGAGTGAGGACTTTGATGCGCCACTTGCCGATTTCAACGCCTATATGCTATGAAACTATTGTTGGACACTCACAGCTTTTTGTGGTTTATTGGCGGGGATGAACGTCTCAGTTCAACAGCGCGAACGTTGAGTGAAAATGTCAACAACGACGTCTTCTTGAGTGTTGCCAGCCTATGGGAGATGGCTATTAAAACAGGTTGGGTAGGCTCCGACTGGCACAACCCTTTGAGCCCTTTATTCCGCAGCAAATCAGTTTGAATCGTATCGGGATACTGGGTATCACCATCAGTCATACGGCTCAAGTGGCTATTTTACCGTTTCACCATCGTGATCCATCTTGATCGGTTGCTAATTGCCCAGGCCCTTGTCGAGCAGATGCCGATTGTGAGCCGCGACCCTGAATTTGATGCATATGGTATCACGCGGTTGTGGTAGCGGTAACCGAACAAACGCTGGCTAACATGCGCTTGCACCTGACACCGCTGCGCTGCGTGGCGCAGGTGAAGCGCAAACCGTTGGGCGGCCTCATGGTCGCAGGAGTGAATCAGATGCAGTCGTACAGTCAGGGCTTCGCCCGAGTCTATAATTTGAGATGGTCTGGTTTTGCCAGGCAAGTTGCTCCGCTTATCCTCGATTTCTATGCCGCCACGCCGATTGGACACAAGGATAAGACCGTCCTCGATCGCTGTTGCGGTACTGGACATCTTGCGGTCTATTTTCTGGAGCAGGGGTATCGCGTCGTTGGCCTTGATCTCTCGGAACACATGCTCGAATATGCTCGTGAAAATGCGCGTCAATACATTGATTCGGGGCAGGCCGCTTTTGTCCAGGGTGATGCAAGTAACTTCACGCTCGATGAACGCTTTGGTTTGGTCGTTTCTACGTATGACGCGCTCAATCATCTCGAAAGCGAAAAGGCATTGTACAAATGTTTTCAATGCGTCTACGCCGTTTGTGATGGTTACTTTATCTTTGACCTCAACACACGCAGCGGGTTGAGACGTTGGAACAACGTTTATGTTGACGAAAGCGACGAAGATGCGGTGATCATCACGCACGGCATGTACGATGGTACCGGCGATAAGGCGTGGACAAGAATAAGTGGATTTGTTCGCTTACCCAACGGACTATATGAGCGCTTTGAAGAGATCGTGTTCAACACCGTCTTTGAAATGAAAAAGGTAAGCGATCTATTACATGATGCTGGTTGGAAGAACACCTACTTTGCCAGGATTCAAGACTTGAAGACGGCCATTGATGAGCCTGAAAAGGAAGGGCGTGTCTTTGTCGTTGCGAGCAAGTAGGATTGCCACAAGAATGGCCGCCCAACATGCGCTTCCAGCCGACTGCTACCTCGCTCGCTTCACTCGCCTCGGTCGCAGCGGCTGAGCTCGGTGCCGTTAGGCTGCTGCGTGTGCATGATCGAACTTGCAGCGGAGTGCATACATGAGTAAATTAGAGGTGCAACATGAAACGCATGTTCAGCATCGCAGAAGGTTTGTTGGGCCTGCTGGTGCTCGTAGGCCTGGCAGTGGTTCTTGCCATGACCCTTGACCAGCTACGGGAGGGAGCGCAACCGGGATTTCAAACCTTTCAATCCCCTCTCGAGACGCCAACATTGCCACCCTATCCTCTACCAGAAACACCTACGCTCGCTCCTATGCCGGTGCCACCTTGCCTATTTGCGGGTCAGCCTGTGCCTGCTGAACCCGCTCCGCCTTTGGAGGCTTACCGGTTTTCCGAACCCCGGGTGGTGCTGACCCACCCCTCGGCCATCGGCATCGCCGGGTGGCTGCCGGATGGTCAGCGCCTCTTGATCACCCGGTTGACTCCTGACCAGTCCGGGGAATACATTGAGACATTCAATGTAAAAACGGGAGAACTACAGCGCTACGGGGAGTGGCAAGGTTTCAGCATTGTCTCTAATCCCAAACCGGTCTGGCTGGCTTCCGCACAGGCAGTGGCCTTTGTCGATGTTTCGCATAATAAACAGAATGTGTTGCTTATCAGTCGGGGAGAAGGGTTACCTCTGGAAGAGGTGGTTACCGGCTTGGCAACCCCTTACCTGGCCGTTAGTTCTGACGGTCGACGGGTGGTCTTTTTCACCGCCCAGGATCGGCCTGAAGCCTTTGATGTAGCCCAGGCTCAACGGCAAACCTTTCCCTTTACTTTGCCATTGACGCCGTGGCAGGAGTTGTCCGCTTTAGGACAACAATTTGGACCGGAGCCGTATCGGGCTGCTTGGCATCCCAATGGTAACCAAATTGCTTTCTACAACGATACAGGTTTTTATTTAGCCGATTTA
>NZ_JPIM01000072.1 GCF_000735195.1 Chloroflexus sp. MS-G | reverse complement strand
CCGCGCGCCTAGGGAGCGCGGATGGCGGTCGCGTGCGGGCCGGAGGCTGGCGCTCCCGGGGAACAGGAGCTTTTTTTCTAGACCGGCAAACCTGACGTGAGAAACTGCTGCTCCAGGCCGCGCACATAGGCGTCCGGATCGCGGCGGAAGCGCAGACCCTGCGCACGGGTGGCGAAGCGTGCCCGCACCGCCTGGCGCACCTCGCGCCAGGCAGCGACATGTGATGGCGCCAACTCAGCGGCCGTCCAGCGCTGCAGCCGGCTGGCGACACTCGTTCTCAGGCGCACTGGGCCACGCAACACCGTGTCGGGCGTCCCCCGTTTCCGCCCAGTCGTACGGCGCTCGTGATGACGATGCTGCCCGAAGCACTGCGCCAGTCCATGATTTGTGCGCGGGATGTCCCGATGCGTATCGCAGTGGAACAACCCCGGCGCGTCGCTGCGCGTCACCTTCAGGACGTGCGTCAGCGCACCTTCCAGCGTGCCACCGTGTCGCTTCCCCAGTCCCATCCGTCGTCGCACCCGCAGGGAGGCGGCCTGCACCTGGTCGGCTGGCACTCCCGCCCCAGTGTTGAGCACCGTCGCCGCCGGCCAGACCAGGGTGTCGGCGCGTCGGATTGGCGCCCACAGCGCGGCGGTCTCGTCCAATGCTCGCTCGACCAGTCGGAGCAGTTTGGTCAGCAGCGGACGCGATCCCCCTTTTGCGCCAGCGCCTGCATGCTGCGCTGGATCTGGCTGAGACGCTCCTGCAACCGCAATCCGGGCGCATCGAGCGGGGCCAGCCCATCGTCGCTGAGCGCGCTGCGGATGGCGACCGCATCCCCGCCCACCAGGGTCGCCGCTGGGTTGTCCTGCTCCGCCCCAGCGCGCGCAATCGGGCGCACTCCGCGCAGGCGCTTCTTCCGCTCCTGCTGCGCATGCCGATCGGCCTCGCAGACCAGCGTGGCCGCCGCTTGCAGGGAGGGAAACTGGCAGCGCTGATGCGGCACATCCGGCAGCGCCTGCGCCATCGCGTTGCGCACCGACGGCTGACCATCCGCGATGCCCCCGACGATTGGGACGGCAAGCGCCTCCTTGACCGCAGTCAGCAGCGGCGCGCGGTCGTCAGCGGTGGCCGCCAGCAGGCTGCGCGCCAGCAGGATGGCGCCGGACAGCCAGTCGCGCACTCCCCAGCGGACGTCGTTCCCCACCGTCGGCTGCAGGCCATCGCGTGCCAGCACCACCTTCCCAGCCGCCTGCGTCGCCGCCCTGAGCCGGGCCGGGTCGTTCAGCGGCAGTGCCACCAGCGCATCAGAGCGGTCGCGCACGTTGGTCACCCGGCGCTCGCTGATCGGCAGGTGGCGGGCCTGGAGTCGCTGGTGGATCGCAGGGACGCTGGCGTGCTCCTGGGAGCGGAGACGGCCGACGTCGGCGATGACCTCACGGCCAAACGCGTGCTGCGGCAGGCTCTAGCGCCCCTCGGCCTCGGGACGGTAGGGTGTGTGAGAGCGTGGGCAGGTCGACGTGCGGCACTGCTGCATGCGCAGGCGCAACTCGACCACCCCCTCCAGCGTGACCATCCGTCGGCGATTGGGATCCGGTCGCCAGGTCGGTCCACCGCAGAGCGGACAGGTTGGCTGCAGGCACTGCAGCACCTCGCTGCGCACAGCCGTCGGGCGATTCAAGCGTTTCCTGCGCGACTCCTTCACGAAACAGCGATGTGTCGCTATCCTACGTCTTCAGTGGGGTCACGTCAAGCTGACTTTGCCGGTCTAGTTTTTTTCAGAGACAACTCTGCAAGGCAGAGCCTCAAAACACGCGGTTCACTCCATGATCTCGGTGTGCGATCAACATCATCTCTGTGTCAGTGGCACAAAAACGTGATAAGCAGGTATTACCTCTATCGGTAAACCCGTTTGACCACTGGCATCACGGAAACGCACAAACAGGCGCTGTGTTTCAGCACTTTCCCAACGCCAACGTACTTCTGGCACAAACGGCAACCACGCCGCACTCGTGAAATCTGGCGTCTCGCTCAGTTGTATCTCTAGCGGCAGGTGGTGGTCACTCGCATTGAGAACCACCCGAGCTGTTGCTGAGTCGAGCCATTCCGCTCTTGCGGTTGCCTGTGGTGGCAAGTTGAGTGCGACCGTCTGCGAGACAATAGTTGTGTTGCCGGCACGATCAAGATATTCCACTTCAACAATATGCTCTCCTTCAATTGGAGGCAGGCTCCAACGGTAGCTGTCGTAATAGGGGAGCGGATCGCTCGATTCGCTGTTGATGCTGAGCGTAACAGCGACAATACCACCGTTATCATCCATTGCGTTTGTATCAATTCGGATTGTCCGGTCAGTTACAACAACTGGTTCTGATGTTAATGGCGATGCTGAGACCAGTTCTGCGATTTCGGTTAGTGCCAGTGGCTTGTCAAAGATTGTCAATTCATCGATACGTACTCCGGCGCTAGACCCACCACTGCTAAAACGACCAATATGAAGAAGTGCACCAGAAATGTATGGTAAAGCGTTTGTATTCCGTTCGGCAACCAGCATCCCGTCGATGTAAAGATACTTTTTACCGTTGATGGCATCCCAACTGATGACAAAGTGATGCCAGCCAGGATTTAAGGTGTCTGGTACACTAAGCAAGTCTTCGCCACTCGTTGCATCGCTAACTGTCCAGAACGTCCATTGTGCACTGCCATTTGGACCGAGTTGATCGCGACGGAGCGCCAGTGTACCGGTGTAGATCGGTGCACCTGTTGGCTCGGCGCTTGTGGCAAGCAGGTAGTGGCGGCTGAGACTATTGGCTGGAAAGCGCTCTGGTATCTCAACCCATAAACTGATCGTACCCTGTTCAATGTTCAGGTTCCCGGTAGTTGGAAATGCAATCTCGGCGCGGTCGCTGATCAATGCCTGACCAAAGCGGCCATCTGCAAAGCGAAGGGTACCGTTGATGTAAGGTAAGCCCTGGCCGATGGTCTGGAGGGGGTGACCATCGAAACTGACTGACAGCAAGACGTGCTCAGGCGGGGCAACCCGTATGGTACCAAGCGGTGGTGTTGTATCAGGCACCGGTAACAAATGGTCGGGCGGTGTAAAGTCGTAGCTGCCGAGCAGATCAGGGTGCCAGAGCCAGATACTGGCGCCGCAACCGGCATAGGTAGGGCAGGGATCGGGTCCAGGGCCAAACCAGCCATAAGGATCAACCTGTTTGCGGATGCCTCCCTCCCAACGTCGAACCTCAAAATGGAGATGAGGTGTGCCACTAACGCCACTGGCGCCACTGATACCAATCAGTTGACCAGCCGAAACCTTCACACTATTGCCTTCATTAAAGATAGGGGCAAACGCACTCAGATGCCAGTAGACCGTCTCATACCCATTTGGATGAACAATCACCACTCCCAAACCACGGGCCTCGCGCAATGCGTAAGCTGTACCGGCGGCTGCGGCAAGAATTGGTGTTGAAAATGGTGCATCAGGAAAGACATAATCATGACCATCGTGGCCGTTATACTGTACATTGCGCCGACCGAGATAATCAATCATCTCATTATTGCCATCACCTCCTAGATCGACCATTGGATACATATGGTCAAAATAGGCAAGGTGATGTACCTTCGTCCCCGATGGCCATGGTGCGCGCAGCCAGCCATTGGTGTCCGACGGTACACTAACCGGTGGTGCAAAGCGACCATCAAAATAGGTGCGCAGAGCCGCTGTAGTTGCCTTCACTGCTGCTAGCCACGCGGCCGAATCGCGCCCCTGAGCCAGAAAGCGTTTTATGGCGATCCACTCAGCCGGTTCGTCGAGCGAAAGCGTCAGTGTCAACCCGTCTTGCAACCGGATAGTTGGTGGTTGGCGATATGGACCTAAGCCAGCACGTAATTCCCGGTTTACCCAGATTATCTGCTCGGTGAAACCGACTGGGCCGTGTTGACCGAACGGAGTGGCGAGAGCTTCGTCAGGTGGTGATGGGTTACTCAAGAGGCCAGCTGTTGCTTCCAACAACGCCAGAGTGAGAAATGGGCTAACGCCATAATAATTACTCTGCTCTTCGATAATCTGGGCAGCAGTTTTTCCCTCAACACGCACATGTTTCAGTGGACCAGGTTGTTGCTCCAGGAACGTCGCTACGCTCCACCCCGCTGCTGGTTGAGCGTGCAGTGGGGTTGCGGCTATGGTCAATGTGGCAATCAACAAGAGGTAGGACGCTAGGCGATGCATAAAACTATGATAACCATGTACGAAAGCAGCCCGCTGCTGCCAGTTCTAATTATATAACGCAGCAACCGCCGAATAGTGACGCACATATAAAGCAAGAACTCTGTAAGAGGTTATTGCCAAACAGGTTGCATGCACGCTTGCAAACCAGATTTGAACGCATCTGTGGTGGGCCGAGTGCGTGCGTTGTCAGCCCCTGTTGTGCAGAACAAGGCAGTCAATCAGGTGGGAAATCTCCACCTATCGCACGCCGACGGGCATAACCGGTGTACCAACGAAGAGCCTGGCAACAGATCACTGTCTGGAACAGGAAACTGGCGCCGTAGTGCTCGTTTCGCTTGCCGTTCTCTTCACTGCTGCTGGATCGAAAAGCTTTACAGGGGCAAAGCCTCGCCTTGCCCCATCATCTATCATCACCTCACGGCTGATGAACCTCGGCGATGGAGGCAATCCGAAACACGAGGAGGGGCGAGGCGCCGCCTCACCCCTCCTGACAGGATGACAGAGTGCATCCGTTGAACCGTGAGACAGTTTTCGGATAGGCCCAAAGTAACGGTGAGTTATTCGGCTAAGCGCTCATACTGTCGTTCCCCTGCTCTTCCGTCTTCCCTCGACTGTATGCAGTAGTCACCACTGGCTGCGGATGCGTTGCCTCATACTCTGCGATGAGCGCCTCTTGATTGAGCAAAAAGCCTAATTGATCCACTCCGTGCAAGAGGCAATATTTGCTAAACGCATCAATCGGGAAACTAATCTGGCGACCGTCGGGTAGGGTGACCGTTTGGGCAGCCAGATCGATGGTCAGGTGCATTTGGGGATCAACTGCGTAATGTGCTACCAGCTCGTCGTAGACCGTCTGCTCGACCGTCACCGGTAACAACCCGATCTTCAGCGCATTGCTGCGAAAAATGTCGGCGAACGATGGGGCAATAACGGCGCGAAAGCCGTAATCTTGTAATGCCCAGGGCGCATGTTCGCGCGAGCTACCGCAACCAAAATTACGCCCACTGATCAGTATCGTTGCTCCGGCCGCTTCAGGCCGATTGAGCGGGAAGTCAGGATTGAGCGTACCATCAGCCCGGTAGCGCCAGGCTTCAAACAGACCGGCAGCCAGACCGCTCTTGTCGGTAACTTTCAGAAATCGCGCCGGAATAATTTGATCGGTGTCAATATTTTCTACCGGTAAAACAACCGCTTTTCCGGTAATCATTGAAATCGGTTCCACAGCGATCTCCTTCTAATTCAACAACGTTCGCGGATCGGTTACCACGCCGGTCACTGCGGCTGCCGCTGCGGTAAGCGGACTGGCCAGCATCGTGCGTGCTCCTGGCCCTTGCCGACCCTCGAAGTTGCGGTTCGAGGTGCTGATTGCATACTTGCCAGGCGGAACCTTATCGTCATTCATCCCCAGACACGCACTACAACCGGCTTCACGCCACTCGGCGCCTGCCTCTTTGAAAATTCGATCCAGCCCTTCCGCTTCGGCTGCCCGCTTAACCTGTTGTGAGCCGGGAACCACCATCACGCGCACGCCGGGGGCAACCTTACGCCCACGGAAGAATTGGGCGGCCTGACGGAGATCCGATAACCGCGAGTTGGTACACGAACCAATAAAGACCACATCAACTGGATGCCCCAACAATGGCTTGCCCGGTTCGAGACCCATATAGGCCAGCGCTTTATCAAGGGCAGCCCGACTGCGTGCGTCGGGCATATCCTCCGGTCGTGGAACCGGTGCATCAATGGGAATCCCCATGCCGGGGTTGGTTCCGTAAGTGATCATCGGCTTCAGATCACTTGCCGAGAGGGTTAATTCGTGGTCGAACACTGCACCTTCATCACTGGGTAACGTGCGCCAGCGGGCGACTGCCGCGTCAAAATCTGCCCCTTTCGGCGCAAAAGGTCGCCCCGCGATATACTCAAAGGTCGTGTCATCGGGTGCTACCATTCCGGCGCGGGCACCGCCTTCGATACTCATATTACAAATGGTCATCCGCTCTTCCATCGAAAGTGAGCGGATTGCCTCACCCATGTACTCGAACACATAGCCGGTGCCGCCACCGACACCGTATTTAGCAATGAGCGCCAGAATAATGTCCTTTGCCGTTACCCCAGGGCCAAGCCGACCATCGATGCGTACTGCGCACGTCTTTGGCTTGCGCTGCAAGAGACACTGGGTCGCCAGCACATGACCAACTTCCGAGGTTCCAATTCCAAATGCTAATGCTCCAAATGCACCGTGAGTACTGGTATGACTATCCCCGCAGACAATCATCATCCCCGGTTGGGTTAGCCCTTGTTCGGGACCAATAACGTGAACAATGCCCTGATTCTCATCACCTAACTCAAATAGGGGAATGCCAAACTCGGCACAGTTTTTACGTAATTGTTCAAGCTGGCTGATGGCCATTGGATCGACGACCGGAATAATCCCCAAATGATTGCGAGGGGTAGTCGGCGTACTGTGATCCATCGTGGCGAGCGTTTTATCCGGGCGCCGCACGCGCAGACCACGCTGGCGCAATTCGGTAAATGCCTGTGGTGAAGTCACTTCGTGGATCAAATGGAGATCAATGTAGAGTACTGCCGGTGTCTCTGGAGTCTCTGGGCGTACCACATGGGCATCCCAGACTTTATCGAACAGGGTGCGCGGTTTACTCATTTCTCTTCTCCTTGCCGTCGTTCCTCACGAATCCCGTTCGTACCACGCCAGCGCGGATAACTGCCAAAAATCTTCAGCATCCCAGTGTGGAGCCGAATCCGCTCTAAAGCGCGGGCAACGTGTGGTTCGCGGCGGTGTCCGTTGATGTCAACCAAAAAGATGTATTGGCCGAGTATCGCCCGGGTCGGGCGCGACTCGAGTTTGGTCATGTTGATATGTTCGACTGCCAGTTCCTGAAGGGCGGTGACCAGGCTGCCTGGTCGATCTTCGCGGGTGAAACCGAAACAAAAGCTCGTCTTGTCATCACCGGTTGGCGGCGAGTCTTCTCGCGCCAGCACGATGAAGCGCGTAACGTTGTGTGGACTGTCGGCAATATCACGGGCCAAAATCGCAGCCCCAACAAGCTGGGCCGCGCGGAAGGTGCCAATTGCAGCCGCCGGGCGCTCATCGGCCATTGCTTCCGCGGGCGCAGCCGAATTGCTCAGTGAAGCAACAGTGACCACACCGGGCAAGCACCGTTCCACAAAGCGCCGACATTGGGCGAGCGATTGTGGGTGGGCGTACAACACCTTGATGTCGCCGAGTTGCAATCCAGGACGGGCCAGCAGGTACTGTCGGATTGGAATCACAATTTCGCCCGCAATTTGCAGGTTGGTCTCGTGGATCAGCAGGTCAAGTGTGTAACTAACACTACCCTCCAGCAGATTTTCAATCGGCAAGACACCGACAGTAGCTGCTTCGGTTTCAATTGCGGTGACTACCGCAGGGATACTCGCCAGAGGAAGCAGTCGTGCTTCCTGCCCGGCTGCGTAAGCAAGTGCCGCTTCTTCGCTAAAGGTTCCCGGTGGGCCAAGATAGGCAATCGTTTGCATCATACGTGTCTACAATCAGGCCGATCCGATGTTGTCATTGAGCACAGGTGCGATAATCAGAGAAGTGAGCGGCGCGCATTGACCCACGCTTGTTGCTCACTTCTCTGTACTCTGGTTAGGGAAAGGAAAGTGGTCACCATTCCCAATCTGCATCGAACCTAGCCGAGCGTGCTACCACCAAAGATGTCAACCGGCAAACTACTCGTTTCACCGCTGTAGCCGGCAGAATAGGCCATCGCTTCCGCCTTAATCCGCTCTTGGCGCGCTGCCAGCATCTTATTGAGGGCAGCCATATACGCCTGGGCCGCAGCCACGATGGTATCGGTATGTACCCCGTAGCCACTGAAAATCTGCTGGGTTGGACGTCGGCCTGTCAGACTGGTTGCAGTGCTGCTACTCTCGTTCAATCGGGTAGGTGAACCTTGCTCGCGAATGCGCACCGTCACTTCGGCGACTGCGTCAAGCCCCTCAGTGATGGCATTGATCGAGAACTCGATCAACTCGTTGGGGCGCTGAATGATGCGGTTGATCGCCTGATAAACAGCATCTACCGGCCCCGTACCCTGAGCGCTGTCAACTTTGGCCTGTCCGTCAGGCCCGATCAGTCGCACAGTTGCCGTCGGGATCATGCCGACACCCGATGCGTATTGTACGTGATCGAGTTTATACAACTCTGGTGTGTGCTGCATCTCACCGGCGATCAATGCCTCAATGTCGCGATCATCAACCCGCTTCTTCCGGTCACACAGGTCTTTGAAGCGGGCAAAAACGTGCTGGAATTCCTCTTCGTTTAGCTGGTAGCCCTTTTCTTCAAGATACTTGCGGAAGGCGTGGCGGCCTGAGTGCTTGCCCAACACCAGCGTATTGCTTTCCAGACCTACTGTCTCGGCGCTCATGATCTCGTAAGTCTGGCGATACTTCAAGACGCCGTCCTGGTGGATACCCGATTCGTGGGCGAAAGCATTGGCCCCGACGATAGCCTTGTTCGGTGGCACCGGTATGCCGATAAAGCTACTGACCAGTCGCGAGGTGCGGGCAATTTCGCGAGTCTCAATCCGTGTACGCAGGCCGTAATACTGTTGGCGTGTATGCAATGCCATTACTACTTCTTCCAGTGAGGCATTACCTGCCCGTTCGCCGATACCGTTGATAGTACATTCAACTTGCCGGGCGCCGGCACGCACACCGGCCAGTGAATTAGCCACTGCCAGGCCGAGATCGTCGTGGCAATGGGTCGAGAGAATGCAACGTTCAATGCCCGGTACATTCTCGCGCAAATCGCGGATCATTGCCCCGTACTCATCAGGAGTGAGATAACCAACCGTATCGGGAATGTTGAGGGTTGTCGCTCCGGCGGCCACGGCCACGGCAACAGCTTCACGCAGGAAGAGCGGATCGGTGCGACCGGCATCCATCGGCGAGAATTCGACATCCTCGCACAGCGAGCGCGCATAGCTGACCATTTCGTGAATCAGCTCCAGGGCTTCGGCGCGTGTTTTACGGAATTGGTATTCAAGATGAATGTCAGAAGTTGACATAAATGTGTGAATGCGCTTTTTCGCTGCCGGTTGGATCGCACTCCACGCCTTATCAATGTCGTCACGATTGGCGCGGGCCAGCGCCGCGATAACCGGGCCATCGGGCGTACCGATCTCACGGGCAATTTCGTGCACTGCTGCCCAGTCGCCGGGGGAAGCAGCCGGAAAACCGGCCTCGATGATGTCTACCCGCAGTCGAGCCAACTGGCGGGCGACCTCTAATTTCTCTTCCAGCGTCATAGTGCAGCCAGGAGCCTGTTCACCATCGCGCAGGGTTGTATCAAAGATACGGACGTAATCTACACTCGGTTCAGTTGTGTTGGTCATAGGTACCTCCTGTTGCGTTACTGGGGCAGGTCGTGGCCGAAACATTGCCGACCACGACGCTGATACACTCTCAGGCACCACCCTCGCCGGGTTTAACCTCACGCGGATTCACGAAGGGCATCATACGGCGCAGTTCACGGCCAATTTGTTCAATCGGATGATTGATGTCGGCCTGACGATACGCATTGAAGCGCGGGCGTCCGTTGTGATTTTCCTCGATCCAGTCTTCGGCGAAGGCACCGCTCTGGATGTCGGCCAGAATCTGACGCATAGCCGCCCGCGTTTGATCGGTGATAATTTTCGGGCCGGCAGTGTAATCACCCCACTCAGCAGTATCACTCACCGAATAGCGCATGTAGTTGAGGCCACCCTGATAGAAGAGGTCAACGATCAGCTTCAGCTCGTGCATACACTCGAAATAGGCAACCTCTGGCTGATACCCGGCCTCTACCAGGGTCTCAAAAGCAGCTTTGACCAGCGCGCTCACTCCGCCACAGAGCACAACCTGCTCACCGAACAGATCGGTCTCCGTCTCTTCGGCGAAGGTTGTCCGCAACACGCCAGCACGGGTACAGCCCAGGCCCTTGGCGTAAGCCAGAGCGTCCTCGAACGCACCGCCGGTTGCATCTTGCTCGACCGCGATCAATGCCGGTACGCCACCGCCCTGAACAAACACCTCACGCACGCGATGACCGGGCGCCTTTGGTGCGACCATACTGACGTCAATTCCCTTTGGAGGCACGATCTGACCAAAGCGAATATTGAAGCCGTGTGCGAACATCAATGTCTTTCCGGGTTCCATTGCCGGTGCAATATGCTCGCGGTAGAGTTCAGCTTGACCGATGTCGGGAGTTAGTATCATCACGATTTGGGCTTCACGGGCGGCTTCTGCAACTGTCATAACCTTCAGGCCAGCCGCTTCAACCTTGGCCCAACTCTTCGAGCCTGGATACAGACCAACGCGCACATCGAGACCACTGTCGGCGAGGTTACGGGCATGGGCATGCCCCTGGCTACCAAAGCCAATGATGGCAATCGGTTTGTTCTTCAAACGGTTGAGGTCAGCCTGATTGTCGTAATAGAGTTCTGCCATAACGGTTCAATTCCTCACTCTTGGGCGACCGATCAGCGTCGCCTGCGATAGACTTGAGAAACCACTGAGACGCCCACTGTGGGCGTCTCAGATGATCACAAAGCTAGTTCAGTACCGGTACCGTAGCGCCGTTCGTTGTCGGCTCTACATACTCACTGGCGTTATGACCGCGCGTACCGCGTACCATGGCAATACGTCCGGTGCGCATCATCTCTTTGATACCGTAAGGACGTACCACTTCGATAAAATTCTCGACCTTGCCCGGTGTACCGGTCATCTCGATAATCATCGTATTGGTACCTACATCGACGATCCGCGCCCCAAAGACACTGCACATCGAGATAATCTCGTGGCGCACGGCTGGCGGTGCATGCAACTTAATCATTGTCATTTCGCGTTCGACCGTCGGATCATCGGTGACATCACTGACTTTGATCACTTCAATTAACCGGTAGAGCTGTTTTACTACCTGCTCAACGTCTTCTGATTCAACGACCAGCGTGAGACGGCTAACACCGGGGGTTTCACTATGTCCGACGGCCAGACTCTCGATGTTATAGCCTCGGCGGCGGATCAATCCAATCACGCGACTCAGGACACCGGGTCGATCTTGTAGAAGGGCAACGATGGTATGCGTTTTCATAATGTACAACTCCTGAGATTACGGTCGCTGTTGCATGCTACGCTTGTGATTCCGAGAGGATCATCTCACCAATTGACTTGTTCTGCGGTACCATCGGGAAGACGTTGACTTCACGCTCAACCCGGAAGTCGATCAGTACCGGTCCGTCGGTCGCGTAGGCCTCGTCAATTGCATCTTGCACATCTTCGCTGCGCTCTACCGTCAGCCCCTTCCAGCCGTAGGCTTCGGCCAGTTTTGCAAAGTTGGGGCCTGACAGGGGGGTACCGCTGTAGCGTTTGTGCTCGAACAACTCTTGCCACTGCCGGACCATTCCCAGGTAACCGTTGTTGATCACCGCTACCTTGATATTCTTTAGCCCTTCCTGCACAATCGTTGCCATTTCCTGGTTGGTCATCTGGAAGCCACCGTCGCCCACGATAGCCCAGACGGTATCGTTGGGGCAGGCGATTGCCACGCCCAACGCTGCCGGTACCGCGAAGCCCATCGTGCCGGCGCCACCCGATGTAATGTGCGTGCGTGGGCCAGCGTTCCAATCGATCAACTGCGCTGCCCACATCTGGTGCTGACCAACATCGGTAACGACCCGGTAATTGCCGCGGGCATTGAGGGTACGACTTAACGCCTCATAGACATCGTGCGGTGGTAAGGCCATATTAGCCATCGCAGCCCGATTCTTGTACTGCTGCTTACCCTGATGCTTATCTTGCATTTCACGGATATGTTCCATCCAATCCGAGGCATGCGTATGCAACTCGGCCAGCTCGCTTGGTGGTGGCAAGTCTTCAAGCAGGGCCTGCAAGACAAGGCGGGCATCACCGACAATCGGTACATCAACCCGTACATTCTTCCCGATTTCTGAAGGATCGATGTCAACGTGAATAATGCGGGCATGAGGGGCAAACGTGCTGGCTTTGCCGGTCACCCGGTCATCAAAGCGACCACCAATGTTGAAGAGGACGTCGCATTCCTGAATGGCCCGGTTTACGTGAACCCAACCGTGCATACCGGGCATACCGATACACAAAGGATGATTTTCAGGGATCGCGCCAATACCATGCAGTGTGGTAATCACGGGAATGCGTAAGCGTTCGGCGAACTCTTGCAGTTCGCGATGGGCGCCGGACATAATAATCCCGTGACCGGCGATAATCAAAGGTTTCTTCGCACTGATCAACAGCTTGATCGCTTCACGAATCTGACGGCGATTCCCCTGATAGGTTGGTTTATAACCGGGCAGGTTGAGCTTAATATCCCAATTGGGCACTGTTGTCTTCTGCATCGCATCCTTTGTGATGTCGATCAAGACCGGGCCAGGTCGGCCGGTTGTGGCAATGTAAATAGCCTCTTTGAAGACGTAAGGTAGCTCATCGACATTCTTCACCAGGTAGTTGTGTTTGGTGATCGGCATTGTGATACCGGTGATGTCGGTCTCCTGAAACGCATCTTTACCAAGGACGTGGCTCCCGACCTGACCGGTGATTGCCAGCAAGGGGGTACTATCCATCATCGCATCGGCGATAGGTGTCACTAAATTAGTAGCGCCGGGGCCGCTGGTACCGATGCAGACGCCAATTTTGCCTGTAGCACGGGCATACCCTTCAGCGGCATGACCAGCGCCTTGCTCGTGGCGGCAGAGCACATGGCGCAGCCGGTCTCGGTAATCCCACATCGCGTAGTAAAAGGGCATAATTGCACCGCCGGGAATTCCGAACATCACTTCGACCCCCTCGCGGATGAGGGCCTCACACATAATCTGGGCACCGGTGAGTGGTTTGGTCATCGGACTACTCCTGTGACAATGAACGTGCGAATATACAACCCTTGTAGACACAGACGTACAAGTGGTCTTAAGCGCTGTATTGCGCTCGACCTTCTATAACGACCGAGTCGCCAACCAACGGGCCACAGCAGTGGGGCTTTTCGCCGCTACTCACCGCGATGTGAGTGACCGAGCGCGGAGCGATGCGTCGGTACGACGGCGGTGAACTGTCGGATACACAAGCTGCCGGACGGATACAACCGGCACGAGCATCGGTTGCGGCTGTCGCATCAGGTGTACGATATAGTTCATAAGCCGCAACATCAACCTCACAAGGGTACTAAAAAACCTCCCGAACATCGGGAGGTTCAGTCTTGCATCCTGCACTAGGGCTTTGCGTCCTTCCCCTCCCTAAACACGTCTGCTCCACCCGCCGATAAGGCTAAGGAGGAGTACGAGTACGAGAAGGATAAGGCTTACAAAGCGAGCAGTCATAGATTTGTACTCTTTGCCTAAATTCCTGATCCGCGATGAGGATACCACACACTTCGCAGTTTGTCAACCGGAATTTGTGAACCCGTAAGGCTTGTTACGACTATAGCGTGTGCTGGGATGTGCTGCTACCTGTACCAACGGTGGTCTCTACGGTCAGCCCCCGTTCTTGCTCCGCGACGCGGTCTATGGGACACCTGCATAGGGGAGAGGTTCCGATGCCTTCCAGACTCCTCCCCACTGTGACCATAATCCGTCATCTCCGACGGGGGGCTAGGCACTCTTCGCATGACAGGCCCAGACAACGTTGCCCATCCCTGTACCGTCCACCGTCCTTACGATGCCACTTCTGCCGTTGCTTGTGGTGGGCGCGAGAACAGGCTATGGAACACCTCGACGGTGCTCGGATGATTTGCCAGGCTACCGACATCGAAGGAGTAGTTGCATGCCCTCAACAGCCGTTGGTTAGCAGTACTGTTGCGCTGTGGTGACTCGTACTCAAAGTAGAAGACGCCAACCCGTATCCCATGTTTCATCAGCGCACGGGCCAACGGCACAAGGTCGCCATCGCCTGAAACCAGAACCGCAACATCAATTTTTCCTTCTAGTGCCTTTTCCATCGCGTCAATCGCCAGCGCAACATCGACGCCTTTCTCATGACCGTTGGGAGCCATTGGTGTATATTTCACTTCGATACCGGCGTGCATCAGGTCGATATGACGGTTCCGTTCAACCTGGAACTGTTTTTCTGTAGTCTGCGATGAAGGAAAGAGACCTTGATGCCAGCTCGCGTACACGATTCGGTGCATCGCGTAGCGCTGTTCTTTCCTGCTGATGAACTGCTCGATAAGCCGGTGGAATGGTGGAAATGAGAGCCATCCCACTCGTTGCACCGCGTAATAATGCGATTGTGCATACGCAAAATAGGAACCGTCGTAGAAAACGCCAATGCGACAGAGGTTGCTCATAGACCTTGATCCTATTGCACCATCACCAGCATGTGATGCTGCTCAAAGATAAATCCTGAACTAGCATAAACTCATCTACCGGCTTTCCGCCAACCTGCTTTGATTGCTTCCTCTTCAGTGCAGAACCAGCGTTCTCCGTATCGTTCGTTAATTCTGGTTCTGTCGTAGTCTTTCATACCTGGGAGATGATAGATTTTCTCTCCGGTTTCGATGGAGATATTGCCTTTAATCACACATTCTGGTGGACCCGGACGCTTCGCAAAGATTTGCGTGATGGTAGTCTGGACAGTGTCGCCAGCCAGGATGGTTACAACTAGGCCGCTAGCAACGAAAAACAGCACAATAATAGCGGCCACCAAGAGCATATCAAGCATACTTCGGGATTGACGGGTTTTTCGCTGGTGATAAAAGTTCCGAGGTCGTGCTGAAACCCCTTCAATCCAGGCATAATCGGCACGAATTTTTCCATCTCTATCAGTTGCGGTGGTATAGGTAACAATGTCTCCTACCCGAGGGCGACGATTTATTTTACTAAAAGCGGTAATGTGGACGAATACCCTCTCTTCCTCTCCCCCTGTGTCAGGCGTAATGAAACCGTACCCTTTGTCATCGAACCAGGTGTCAAGTATGCCACGAAACCAGATTGTACTCATACATTTGTGTATATGTAAAGTTTTGAGACATACAACAAAGGATTATACTACTGTTGTGTATAAACTTGCAATAGTACTTTGGTAGTTCATGATTTTGGTACTGACTCGAGGGGCAAGCGGGAAGAAATGTCGTTTAACGCGAAGATATGTGGAGCAGGTACTCTGAAGCTCAGCGTTCTTTTCGGTGTCGATTCCGAATCCCACACCTTGCCTCCCGCTCCCCCTGCCGCTCGTCGTGGGATCGCAGAAGCTCGGTGCGGGCCTAGGTCTTCCCGGCGTCGCAACTCTCGCTCCCCCTTCCTCACCCCTTATGGGAGAGGAAGGAGGTAGGGGGAAGGTAAGGGGGAGAATTACTATGCACCCGTTATCTCGTTACGATGAGCTGATAGTGATGATGACCATCGTCTTTTTATCGATAACGGAGATCGTAATCGAAACCTCACGACCGTCTTTGGTGAATGTCAGCAGGTAGGTGTTCTCATATTGACTACTGTTACCGGCACGCCAGCCTTTTGCTGCCATCTCGGTCTGGTAGAAGGTAGCAACGTTTTCCGGTGAGTCGGCCGTTTCAAAGCTAATCAGATCTCCCATACGTGCCTGATTGCTCACGTTCGGGGGAAGCGGAATGTCGGCGCTAGCAGCTTGTTGCTGCGCACAGGCTTCAGGTAACGAAAGTGTGGTGTTGGCTTCCAGTCTGGTAACGTTGTACTCCCAGCGCAGATTGCTTAGTTGGCTTGGGAGAGGTGCGGTGCCATTTTCCTCCGCAATGCCGGTAATCGTGCCGATTAACTCTCCGACGTGGCGTACCACAATTGCCGGATTGCTTGCCGCCCAAATCTCACCTTTCGCTTCACCCTGGTAATTCGCCGTTTGTTCTTTGACGGAGAAGGTATAGCGATTAGTCGTAAAACCGTTGACCTGAACGCCACGTTCAACGAGCTGTGCACTCTCCAGATTGCCGATCAGTTGATCAGGGGTGAGCATACTCCCCTCAAACAGGTCTGCCATGCTCCCCATCGAGAAACAGAATTGTTGATTTCCTTCTTCTGAATACTGGTACGTTTCGCCACCGATTTGTATAGTGGTGATGCGAACGAGACGACTATCGGATGATGTGCTTTCAATAGTGAGACTCCGATCCCCGTTTTCGAGGATGATCTGACGTATCAGAAGGTTAAAAGGCTCCTCTGGTTTGCCTTCCTCTCTCGCAACACCTGCCATGTTCATCTCAACCTGGACGTTCCCCAGGCCACGGAAGTCGGTTTGGGTGTTGATAACGGGTGGACGTTCGGAAGTGCCAACGCTAGCGGTCGTGGGTAGAGCAGCGGGTGACGGATTGGCGGTCGGTGAGGGATTGCTGGCAGCCGGTCGTGGGGTGCGGGTAGGTCGCGTCTCTTCGACAGTCGGTGAGGGTGAGGTGTTGCCGGTTGTTCCTCCACCACAGGCAGATAGCAAAACAATCAGGGTGGTGCCGATGATGATCCTGGCAATTTTGATCATGATGATGGCTCCTATTGAGCTTGTAGTTGATCGTCACAGGCGTGCGAGGCTGACACCGTCTCCACTGTACCATTTGGGCTAGCGTCTCGCAAAGAATATGAACATTTTGTTAGGTTTTGTGGTTAGCGTGTAAAAGCGTATGTAACGGCTGTCAGTAGCCGTTGGGCAGTTTCGTCCCATCGCGGTAACGAGGCAGCCCTTTGTTGGGCCGCCTCGCTCAGATGCTGACGTAGGAGCGGATCAGCCATAACGGTGCGCAAGGCGTTCACCAGTGCCTGTTCATCGTCAGGCGGTACCAGGATGCCACCGTTGCCAACCAGCGTCGGTACGGGGCCAACGGCGCCGGCAATGACCGGTAAGCCGCACGCCAGCGCTTCGGCAAAGACCAGGCCATACCCCTCAAATCGTGATGGCAGGGCGAAAATACTTGCACGGGCGTAACATTCGGCCAGCTTGTCGTCAGGTAATACACCACGCACGATAACCGGTGCTGAGCAGTGTCGTATTGCCTGCCAGACTTCTGTTGCGTAGTCAGGATCGGCATCAGTTTCACCGATCAATTCGAGTCGCCAGGTGGTAGGCGCGATTTGGTCCCAGGATCGCACCAGGTGGGCTACGTTTTTGCGCGGTATCCACTGCCCAACAGAGATGACCAGCGTTTCACGGGGCAGATTCGTCGGTATAAAGTTTCGCAAACGATCACAACCGCCAGATGCGATATACATGCGGGTTGGATCGGCGCCACGCTCGATCAGGGCCATTGCACCTTCATCACTGACGGTAACTAGGACATCGGCGCGGAGCAGGGTTCGTTCCCATTCGTATTCGTATAGATCGTTGGCGCCAGCAATCGTAGGTAGCTCGTGGATGAGAGCGACGATTGGTCGGTATGTGCGCCAGGAATCGATCCACGGTGCAACTACCACACGGGCAAGTGCATCAATGATTAGAACATCGTAGCGACTTGGATCAATACGGCGCCCCACCTGTGCCCTGGCCGCGAGTTGTCCGGCTACATCTGCTGGCCCCAGCACAATTTCATCAACCGGTTGTCCCCATGCATGCCAGCGGCGAAAAACTTCGCGGTGGTACAGGTAGCCACCGGTACGGCGATCAGGATTACCGACGGTAAGGAAGGCGAGGTTTAGCGTCATACCCTCTATCTCTCCAGCGCGGCACTGTAACTGGCAAACGCCTGTGGATTTTCCCAGATACGCACCGTCAAGGTTTGCAAGCCAACACCACGGACTGCCGGCGCAATCCGTTCCCAGCAGTATCGGGCAACATTTTCGGCAGTGGTATTCATGTGTTGCAGACCTTCAACGGTACTCAGATCACGGTAGTGTAGATCGGCAACGATTGCGTTGACTGCATCTTGCAGGCGTGTGATGTCAAACAGTGTTCCATCAGGATGCAGATGATTTCCGGTGACAATCGCTTCAATGCGATACGTATGGCCATGCATCCGAGTAGCCGGGCCAAAGTTGCCTTCTAACCGATGAGCTGCTTCAAACTGTGCGGATATGCCGACTTCGTACATAGTGGTCTCCTTTCAGAGATGTTTCTCAGCAGGAACTGGCCCTTTCCTCCGGCATTCTGATGCTGCTCGCCATCAAAATAGTCTGTTATCACTTCTGTTCGATATGTTTTGTTCTATGAGGAGGCGGTTGGGGTGGATGTTCCGCAGTTATAGCGACTCATACTGCAACATCACCTGCACTAGACCTGCTGGGGCCTGATCGATCAAGGTGTACGCTGTCGCTGCCTGTGTAAATGGAAACCGATGGCTGATAAGTTCGGTCAAACGTAACTGCGGCAGCAGTTCGATGACCGTGCGACTACGACGATGATAGTCCCAGCGTGGATACGTTTCAGGAGCCAGCCGACCAACCTGTGAGGAACGCAACCGTACCCGACCACGGTGAAAGTGTCCACCCAACGTGAGCGTGACCGGTTTCTGGCCGTACCACGATGCGACCACGACCAACCCCTCAACGGCGGTTAGCTCTATTGCCTGTTGTAGTGCAGATGGTGCGCCACTGACTTCAATCACAATATCTGCCCCCCGACCGTCGGTGAGGTCGGCGATAGTCGTTTGATCGGCGTAGGCGAGGGTCAAAGCGCCGAATCGCTCTGCCAATGCGCGGCGGGTGTCGTCGGGTTCGACGGCGATGACGTGGGCGCCGGCGCGCTGCAAGAGTTGCGTGACCAGTAACCCAATCACACCTTGCCCCAAAACGACAACCGTTTCGCCCAGACGGGGAGCCGCATCGTGGCAAATGGTGAGCGCAGTTTCGACGTTGGCGTAGAATCCACCAGCTTCTGGCGGGAGAGAGGTAGGTAGTTGTTTGACCAGATGAGCAGGGATAGTAAATATTGTTTGATGAGGATGTAAGGCAACAACCGGATCGCCGATCCGAAGATGCTCAACCTCTGGCCCAACATCGATTACATTGCCAACGATAGCGTAACCGTATTTGATCGGAAACGCAAAGCTACCCCGCAGCGTTGGCAGATCGAGTGCAAGCGTTGGTTCGACCTCGCCGCGATAGACGAGCCGTTCGGTACCGTGGCTGATGAACGAAGCAATGGTGGCAATACGCACCTCGCCGGCTGTGGGTGGTGGTACGGTCTCCTCACGGATGCTGACAGTATGCGGTGCGGTAAACCAGATGGCTTGTGCAGTAAGTGGTCTCATAGTGATCGTTCGTTGGCCTCATTTACTCACACATTCTCGTACACCAGTTTCCCTTCAAGCACAACATCAACCCCGTATGGTGTCCAGGTGGGATTGGCGAATTTCAGTGCCTGACTCAGCGTCGGAATACCTAGATCGCCAATCGCCGTTGGCCCGCTGCCGAGAATTAACGGTGCAATCGTGATTGCTACGGCATCAACCAGTTTTGCGCGCAACAGACTGGTGATGATTCGTGAACCACCCTCGACCATAACCGTAGCAATGCCTCGTTCACCCAGGGCGGTAAGGAGTGCAGCCAGATCGACTCCACCTCCAGCAGCTTCTGGGAGGGTCAGGATGGTTGCGCCACAGGCCTGGAACGCAGCGCGTCGATCAGCGGTTGCTGCTGTGGTACACGCCAGCACCGTACCACGTGCCGCACCGTCGCGGATCACAGCCGCGTTAAGCGGCGTGCGCAGATGGGTATCAACAATAACCCGTAGCGGATCAGGTCCCTCTACCAGCCGTGTGGTAAGCCGTGGATTATCGCGCAGCACTGTTCCAATACCAACCATAATTGCATCACTGTTTGCTCGTAGAGAGTGACAAAAGCGCAGCGACTCTGATCCGCTAATCCACTGTGAGCTACCATCAATAGCAGCGACCCGTCCGTCGAGTGTTTGGGCAAAACACAGCGTAACACGAGGACGCATCATCTTCGGCGCACGATTTCTACCACTGAACCGGCGAGGATAGTCTCGCCTAACCGTACTCCTGGTTTTGTTACCCGTACTGCTACTGCCACAATCGGCGGATGATCGTGCAAAATGGCTGTAGCGATCCGTTCGGCAACCGCCTCGGTGAGTTTGAACGGTGGGCCGCAAACAATGTCGCGAACGCGATCATGAATCTGGCTGTAATCGACTGTCTGGCTTAGTTCGTCGCTCAGTCCTGCCTCGCGCAGATCGAGCTGTACCGCAACATCCACAACAAATCGCTGTCCGAGCCGGTTTTCCTCTGGACGTGTGCCATGGTAGCCGATAAATTGCATACCGCTTAAAATAATGCGGTCATGTCCGATTCCCCAATCATGCATAAGCAGTGTCCTTTTCTACGGCCAGACCGTACATCAGCGGGATATTCGGTATGTCGGCAGGGGGAAACATACGGCGCCCGTCTCGCGCCACCATTCGCATAAATGGTCGCTCACCATTGACATAACAGTATTCATGGAATGCGCGTATATGTAAGCCAGCCTGAGCAAATGCGGTCACAACCTCGCCTACTCCCCAGCGGTAGAGCGTACAGGGTTCTGGGTTAACAAAATTGCTTATGCCGGGTGAAAATCCCGATGGCGATAGCCCACCTTCAGCGGCACCAACATAATCCCCGACGCCTGGCAAGGTTAACGCCTGACCGTGCTGTGGATAATCGTAGGCCAGTTGCCAATCAGGGGTGAACATGTTTGAAACCGGATGAAACTCCATTAACACAAAGCGCCCACCACGAGTAAGCAGCGCTGCAACACCATTGGCAAATGCAGCGAGGTCGCGTAGCCAGCAGATAACCCCGTAACCGGCGTAGATTCGCTCAAATTGCAGGTTTGCTGCGGTCGCGCTGGCCAGATATTCGTAGACATCGGCTTGAACAAATGTAGCTGGGATACCACTGGCAGCACTTAATGTTCGTGCGTGAGTAATAGCCGCATCGCTGAGGTCAACGCCGGTTACGATTGCTCCCTGCGCTGCCAGCGAGAGACTGTCGGCGCCGGTATTGCAGAGCAGGTGCAGCAATCGACAACCACGCACATCGCCAAGCAGTGCGACTTCTTCAGGAAACAGGGTCGATCCCCCATTGCGTAGAAACGTGGCTTCATCGGCGTGGTGACTGATATGCACCGGTACGACAGCGTTCCAGGAACGACGATTCTGTTCGGTAATCGGGTCTAGCATAGCGTTAGTTAATAGTAGAGCGTATCTTCATCCTCATCAACTCCAAAGAAGTGGAGCCACTCTTCGATCTCTGCTTTACTAAGAGGGCGGTCGCCCCGCTTATCACGGGCATTCACCCGTGGCTGATCAAGCATCTGTAAGCGGTGGGCAAACTCTTGAGAAGACATCACCCGGATGCCACGAGCCTGTGCTTCACCGACCACTGCCCGATCTGATGAAACCACCAGCCATTCTTCACGGCGACGAATGGCACGAATCTGGCGAATCAGCTCCTGATCGGCATTCTGCGGTGGTTTGACGAACCGTGTCTCAACTCCGTAGCCGTTGAGATTCTGCGGATGACCGTACACACCTCTATCAAACACGACTACGATTTTGCGACCACGTTTTTTGGCGGCATAGCGACGCAGCTTTGCAACCAGTTTGGCTTCGTCATCCGGATCACTAAGATCGATATCAGGCATTTGGCCGATCAGGTTGTGTCCATCAATTAAAATAGGCATGTGCTGATTATATCCTCAAAAATGGTGCTTGCAAACACACCCTCACAGGTATTCTAGCCTAAGTTGCCCCTATGAGAGCGTTAAAAATGAGATGGAATTCCGTTCTAATTCACAGCAATCCCGATGCGAAAGCCTATCTGGTGGAGCATCGTAACCGGTGCTTTTCGAGGTTGCCGGATTCTTTTAGTTCTTATCATACGGTAGACAAGAAAACCGTTGCCCTACCGCATGAGCACATTGGCGCTCCCGCCCCTACCGGTGCCGCGACTGGCATCATGGACGAGCATGCGTTTTCTGGTATGGGTCTTGGCCATGCTGTTTGCCACAGCGTATTTGCAACTCTCGCTATGATCGCAACGTCGGATGTGATGAAAGGGAAACAATGAAAGATGAGCAGGAAAAACCGATGAAACAAACTGATCTACCATCACAACCAGAGTCTCTGCCCGGCCACCTCCTACGGAGACGGTTACTCGGTATCATTCTTATTCTAGGTGGTCTTGGCTGGTTCCTTTTTGAGCTGGTGAGTCGCGGTACGATTGCTGGAATCAATCTTAATCTCGCCAGCGCTAGTATTGCTGAGAGCATATCTGCCCAACGTTTTGCGGTTAGTCGGGTTGAAGTGACAGGTATCAACGATCAGGTGATCTTGTCTGGTACCACTGGTGAAGAAGTGATCTTGAGTGGCGAGCGACATGGTTTCGGTTGGGCGACGCAGGCTGCGGCTGCAGCGGCAACGCAGGTGACCATCGAGGTTGAACAGCGTGGTGATACTCTATACGTGCATGTGCGTCATCAGCCTCAGATAATGTGGCATTTCGGTCGTGATCCGTATGCTCGTCTGGAATTGGCGCTCCCACCCGATGTGACCTTTAACGTCGGACTGGTATCGGGCGATGTGATGTTACGACAAGTTGTGTCGAACGGTGACATTACGACGATCAGCGGTGATGTGGTTGCCAGTGACACGAACGGCCAGTTGACTATCGAGACGACGAGCGGTGATATTGAGGTGCGTAACCACGATGGTTCACTGCGCATTGTGACGGTAAGTGGCGATCTGGAAGCGGTTGGGCAATTTACCGACGTGCGCGTAGAAACAACCGAGGGTGATGTGGCACTGCGTGGGAAGTATAGCACTGCACGCATCATCACGATCTCCGGCGATGTCACTATCGAGGCCGAGGGAGCGAATCAGATAAGCGTTGAAACAACCAGCGGTAACATCCGTTTCACCGGTCAACTGGCAAGTGAACAGCAAGAGATGGTAACTATCTCTGGCGATGTTGAACTTACCCTCAGCAAACCACTCGATGCCCGGATAAATATTACAACCGTGAGTGGGCGGATCAGTCTACCGGTCCAATTCGCCGATCAACAGGCTAGCGCACGCTCGCTAACGGCAACCTTTGGTCAAGGGCAAACGATGCTGAAAGTGGAGACAACATCGGGCGACATTTCCCTCCGTTTGCGCGAGGAATGATTTGGAAAAATCTGTGCAAAATATTTGCAAACGTGGTATGCTGATATTATGCAAACCACGTTTGCTGTTTCTAATAGTTTATGCAAGCGAGGGATTGATCATGGTCATGCAAGCCGAGACTGATACAGTGCGGAAGTTTGAAATCCGCGAAGAATATCACAGAGGTACTGACGGCTTCATGCGGGTCTGGAAATCATCACCGGTGCAGGGACTACCGGTGCTCTTGATTCACGGCTACGGTGCTCTGATAGAGCACTGGCGTCCGATAATGCGGCCCATCGCCAGTGAGCATACCCTTTATGCCATCGACCTCTACTATTTTGGCTATTCTGCCCGCCCATCGGGACGGCCAAGTCGTGAACGTTGGGCAGCGCAGGCAGCCGCCTTCATTCGTGACGTCATTGGTCAACCGGCAGTGGTGATCGGGCACTCGATGGGAGGCGTTGTCAGTGCGCACCTGGCTCGCGCCTATCCCGAACAGGTCCAGGCGCTGGTGTTAGTAAATAGTTCAGGCGCCCAATTACAGGCTCGTCCGTTAAATGCCTTTGATCGACTGATGCTTGACGCAATTGGTTCGCCGTTTATAGGCGAGGCACTGGCTGGCGTGTTCGGGAATCGATGGGGAGTACGGCAAGGGCTGCTATCGGCATACCATCGCAAGGAATGTGTTACACCTGAGTTGGTAGAAACATTCAGTGGCCCGCTACGACGTTATGGAGCGGGATCGTACCTGAAAGTCAGTCGCGAGTTTACCAATCTGGTGCTTGATCTGAAGCCAGGTGAAATTCGGCAGCCCACTTTACTCATTTGGGGTGCCGAAGATCGCTCGATCCCACCGGCTCACGCCGAGATTATCAAGCAGCGCATGATTCCGCACGCCGAGATCAAGATCATTCCTGACAGCGGTCACTGCCCCTTTGATGAAACGCCTCAAGCCTTTCTTGATATTCTCCTTCCCTGGTTGCGACAGGTAGGTGCACAGAGCTAGATCCGTGCAGGGTTTTCAGTTTCTGGCGTATGCGGCCAATTCTACTAACCTGGGAGCGCGGGCCTCTGGCCCGCATCCTGTAAGAGCCTATCCGAGATCATTGCCTTACAGCCCACAGATGAAACTCATCGATGGATGGAACACAATGAACGATCATCTGATGCCGCAGAAGTTGCCGGATGGGACAAGATGACACCATATCCCCACGAGTGTATCCTGATGTACAGGCGCAGCGCCGCTGTACCTCAACCGATCTGCTTCTACAACAGGATATTTCGGATAGGCTTCTAGGGGGAGCGGGAGGGTGCGGGGGTAACCCTCACCCCCGGCCCCTCTCCCGCACTGTGGGCACCCTCACCCCCGGCCTCTCTCCCGCACTGTGGGCACCCTCACCCCCGGCCCCTCTCCCGCACTGC
>NZ_JPIM01000071.1 GCF_000735195.1 Chloroflexus sp. MS-G | reverse complement strand
TTCTCGATCGCTCAACGTCAGCGCCTCGTTCTTCCAGCCACACTTGAAACAGAGTCGGCTACTTGGATACCAGCGATCGGCGATGATGAGATGAGTACCGTAGCGTTTCGCCTTGTATTCCACCTGCGAGCGGAACACACCAAAGCCAACGTCAGAGATGGCGCGGGCGAGTCTCTCGTTCGCGAGCATCCCCTTGACGTTTACATCCTCGATCACTACCGCTTGGTTTTCGCGGCAGAGTCGGGTCGTGAGCTTATGAGTAAAGTCCGCTCGGAGATTGGCAAGGCGGGCATGGAGCCTTGCCAATGTCGCAGCGGACGTTCGCCGGTTGTTCGATACCGGCAGGCGCGTTCCTTTGGGCAGGCGGGCATGGCGTCCAAACCCCGCCATCTCTTTGGCGGCTTCCAGCTTGCGGCTGAGACGCCGACTGCGAATCTTGAGGCGACGCAGCGCTGCGTTGAGCGGCTTTGGCGCTGCGATGACTTCGCCGCTGGAGATCGTTGCGGCAGCCTTAACGCCCAAGTCGATGCCATTGACCTCATGGGAGGTGCGACGCCGATAGCATTGCGCATCGGGCACTTCGACCTGTATTGCCACAAACCAACGATCTGCGGTGCGCGAGACCGTCGCGCCCAGTATCTTTCCTTTGAAGCGCAGTTCCTCGGTCATGGCGACTTCGCCGATCTTGGGCAGGCGGATCGTCTTGCCGTCCAGACGGAACTTGTCGTTGGCTACGTAAAAGCTGTCGCGGCAGCGCCCCTTTTTCTTGAAGCGCGGTGCGTGCGCCTCTTTGCCAGCCTTGAGGTCGGTGAAGAATCTTTCCCAGGCTTTGGCGAGATGGGCAAACGGCTGGGCGTGTGCGTCCCGGTGAATGTCTCGCAACCACGGCCGTCCGTTTTCGTCGAGCCACTGTGGGTCGGTGTATGTGATGGCGTTGAACTGCTTTTTGAGCGCCATTGCGTTCGGCTTGCCGCCTGCTGCGTATTGTTTGTTCCATTCATTGAGCGCCCAGTTCCAGACGCGCCGGGCCGTGCCGCAGGCGCGCTTGAAGTAATCCACCTGCTCAGGAGTCGGGCAAAGAGCGATCGTGTGGGTTCGTTGCATGGTTGGGCCTGTTTGACGCCATGTGCATCCTGTTTCAGCGCTGCATCCACCTGCTTTCGATCGTTCCTCACACCGTATCGCCGAGACGAACAACCGTGCACGATGGTCATCACGTCTTGCACCATTTCCGGTTCGGGAGACAGCCGTTCCTGGGTGAGCACCAGCACTGCGCAGCCATGGGTTTTGGCGTCATGTTCGAACCACGCAACGCCGAAACGGGTGAGGCGGTCCCGGTGCGCGAGGATCAGCATCGTGACGTCCCGTCGCCCGATCTCGTCCATACGGGCCAGAAACCGCTTGCGCGTGACGTTCAGCCCGCCGCCCACTTCCTCGATACACTCGACCCCCGCCAATCCCTTCGCCACCACGACCTCTTCCAGCACGTTGCGCTGATTCGCCAGGTCCGGCTGCTGTGCTGCACGCGATACCCGACAGGAGGCGACCAGCGTGGTTGGCGCATGGTTCGCCTGCCGCAAACCGATGACCTCACGGATCTGCGTCTCAGGGGAGAGACGGCGGTTGCTGTCCGTTCGGGCCACCGGAATCAGCCTTCCTTCGCGTTCCCAACGCTGCAACGTCTTGACCGAGACACCAAGGAGTGTTGCGGCTTTCCCTGTGCGCATGGTGTTTTCCATGAGCACCGTTATACACTATCGCGTACTAGAAGTCAAGCTAGAGTCCGGCTCCAGAACCTGAGGCTGCCCTTTGGCGACAGAGACGGGATGACCATCCACATCTCCACTTCAGGGGCGCTATCGGGTGCATTCCTCCCGCGGGATGGTGCGTGCTATCGTCTCCGTCCTGTCACGTGGGTTCGCCTGCCGGATGCTTCCTCACGACATCCCGCCACGGCAGACGGTCTATTCTTCCGTTCGTCGCCGGCGGCAGGACGGGACCTGGACATGGTGCACTGATGCGCTCCGAACGGAGATGCGCCGTGCATCGGGACGGGAGGCGGAGCCGCGCGCTGCTATGCTGGTCTTTAAATACATAATCCGCCATAGCCCGTACAGGCGGGCTTCGCCTTGCACAGCCGAGGACTGATCGTAGCCGATAGCCAATGGTTGATGGTCGATGGGGTTGCCGTTGGAGTTCGCGTTATGCGCAGACAGGCTTTGCCCCAGAAGCTGGAATAGAACACGGATCGGCACGGATACGACGGAGCAACGCGGGTGGAGTTTTGTCTGGAATAGCCCGCGCCGGTGGGCTTCGCCTTGCATAGCCGAGGACTTTAGCCCGACGGCACGCAGCGCATACGGGGAGCACAGCGCTGCTGCGCCCGTACAGGGGGCGCGGGGGCGCAGCGCACCTCACATGGACTTTGAAGAAATACTCCGCTCTCGCCCGCGCCGGCGGGCTTCGCCTTGCCTGGCCAAGGGCTTCAGCCCCACGGCTCGTGCGGTAGGAGCGGATTTCTAGCAATTCCCATAAAGGTTGAACCAATTATAGATGTTTATCTCCTAATAAGCTTTGCTTACGCAGTTTACCTTGATTGCCAGTTGACGACCACCGACACCACTGGCACGATCGCGGGTGCCAAACCACCATCATCGCCAGGAGGAGCCGATGGACGCCTATTGGATGATACCTGCTGTTGTCGTGATCGACACGCTGATGGAACACCTGGGGCAGCGCCGTGATGGGCGGGCGCAGGTCCCCGACTCCGAGATTCTGACGATTGCCGTCGTCGCCGCCACGGATGTTGGCGGTCATCACGAACGGGCGGTGCAGATCATGCACGGGTGCGGCTCTCGGTTGGGGCGGATCAGCGTCGCACGCGTCCATCGTCGTCTGCATCAGCGCGCCGATTGGATGGCCTGGATTCCTGCGAACGTCGGGGGAGCGTCGCCACGGGCGACGGGTTCATTATCGATAGCCTCCCCCTGCCAGTCTGCCGTCGCGTGCGCGCCCGGCGCTGGCGGAAGGTGCGCGGGCGCGCATGCTACGGGTAGTGCGCGGCGAAACGGGAGACGTTCGTTGAATGGCGTGTGCATCTGGTCTGCCGTCCGGATGGCGTGCCCGTGCGCGTTCCGATGCTGCCCGCAGGGGTGCGTCTGGCCTGCCCGCCGGGGCGCGGCGGTTGGGCGATACAGCCTCCAAGAGCGCGGCTGATGAGGCCAGCATCCTGGCGGAGACGGGGGTGCGCAGCGGCGCTGCGCCCGTACAGGTGCGCTGGGCGACCATGCGTCCACACGCCTGGGGTATGGACGCCATCGAAGTGCGCGCGTATCGTCATCCGATTGAGACGGTCAACCGTCACCTGGAGACGATGGGCATTGAGCGGCTTGACGCACGTCCCAATGCCGGGGTTGAACTGAAGGTACACGCAGCGCTCATTGCACTCATCTGTACGAACTTGAACTAGCAATCAAGGCAACTTAGAAAAATATCCGCGTCTTTACATGTGCATAGAGGTAAGGCTGTGACGGTTGAAAACTGGGTTAATCCTTTTGATAACCCCGAACTGGTTGCCGGTTATGAAACCTGGTACGAGACCGACGGACGTTCTGCCGACATCGCCGAGCGTCGTTTGATCCGATGGTTACTGTCGGGGCTACCACAGGCGCAGAGACTGTTAGAGATCGGTGTCGGAACCGGTCACTTTGCGCGCTGGTTGGCCTCGGCAGGGTATCATGTTACAGGTGTGGATCTGTCTGCGCCTATGATTGCTGAAGCTAGTCGCCGTGGCGGTGTGTACCTGGTACGTGCCGATGCGGAAGCACTGCCTTTCTCTGATGATACCTTCGATGGGGTGCTACTCATTACTGCACTTGAGTTTCTGCCACATCCTGAACGTGCGTTGCAAGAAGCAGCGCGTGTCACTCGCCACGGGATCGTCTTAGGTGTACTCAACCGCTGGCATCCAATGGCCTGGAAGCGAAAACGTAGTGGTTTGCCGGTCTGGCAGATTGCACGTTTTTACTCTCCATTTGAGCTTGAACACCTGGCCCACAAGGTGTTGTCTCTCCACAACCCTCAGACGACGTGGCGCACCACATTGCTTCCCGGTTTGTGGTGGTATTATTCGCAGCTACCGCTGGGTGCTTTTATCGGAATGCGTGTGCTTTTTTCACAGTAAAATATTCTCATAATAATAAGGAGTGAATTCATGGTGAATAAAGAATTGTCATTCACATCTGGTGGTCTGACAGCGCAGGTCAGTATTTACCCCTTGCGACAGCAGCACCTTGGCCCGGCTATTGATACGGCGCTAGCGATCTGGCGTGATCGCGGCTTGGATGTGCAACCAGGTGCGATGAGTACTCTAATCGCTGGTGATGAAATGACAGTATGGGAAGCACTGCGTGCGGCGTTTGCGGCTGCAACTGCACTCGGTGAGACAGTTATGGTAGTTACAGTATCGAATGCCTGTCCCTGGTCACCATCTACGCAGGGGTAACGACTGCTACGACAGCAACACGTTTGTTCGTTCATCAATATCTTGATCTAGCTCACAGATAGAGAGTTTTCTTGGCGCCATCTGCCCATAATGAAAGTATCAAGAAGTATTACATCTTTACCTCTGTCGTACAAGGGATCAAAGAACTGCTCTCAATGAGAGGCTTTTTACTGCGCTGATTGTGAAGAATAAACCGGCCGGATCTGAACCTAATTCGCAGTGCCCATCTGTGCCGATAATAGCTCGATATACCTCTCCTTCCTCGTACCTCTATCATCTCTGTCTGCTACGTGGTGGGAATAGCCAGCGCGAGACTCATCAGCACATCCTTAAGGGCGACTTCCTAACCCGTCTTTCCTTGTTTGGCACCTATCCGAATGATCGTCTCACAATACAGCGGATGAAACCTGATAATAGAGGTACGGGCGTAGCGCCGCTGCGCCCCGACCGTTCTTCTTCTGCGACAGGGTACTCCGGATAGGCACTAAGCCGTTTTCCCCGCCTGCACCTCACCGAGCGCGGCAATCAGTTGCTGGACTGCACTGACAACTGGCAGCGTACCCTCAACGACCGCCTGTTCAAGGGTCGGCAGACGCTCACGCACGATCGGATGAGCAAAGAACAGCGTTCGTAATTGTTCATCGATTAATGTGTACAACCAATCGCGCGCCTGCTCACGACGGCGATTGGCGAATACACCACTGGCAGTTAGTTCATCACGGAATCGCTCAATCTCCTGCCAGATTTCGGCGATACCGGCGCCGGTGAGCGCCGAGCATGTCCGTACCGGTGGTTTCCAGCCCGGTGTAGCCGGAGTAAGGTAGCGTAGCGCGTGGCGATATTCAGCCTGGGCAGCTAATGCCCGTTGTCGATTGTCACCGTCTGCTTTGGTGATCAAGAGCGCATCGGCTAACTCAATGACACCTTTTTTGATCCCTTGCAGTTCATCACCGGCGCCTGCCAGCATCAACAGCAAGAAGAAGTCAACCATGCCGCGTACAGCAGTTTCGCTCTGACCAACCCCGACTGTCTCGACCAGAATGATGTCAAAACCGGCAGCTTCGCACAGCAACAGCGTCTCGCGTGTTTTACGGGCTACCCCCCCTAGACTACCGCCACTCGGTGAGGGACGAATGTAGGCATTAGGATGTCGTGCCAGCCGTTCCATACGGGTCTTATCACCCAGAATACTGCCACGTGAAATGCTGCTAGAGGGATCGATGGCCAGCACTGCGACTCGATGACCTCGTTCACAGAGCATGGTACCGAGTGCCTCGATAAAGGTGCTCTTGCCAACTCCGGGCACGCCAGTAATGCCTACTCGCAGTGAATGACCCGTGAAGGGTAACAGCGCACGCAATACCTCTTGAGCCTGTGCAATATGAGCTGGGGCATTGCTCTCGATCAGGGTAATAGCACGGGCCAGAATAGTTCGATCTCCGTTACGTACACCGGCAACGTATTCCTCAACCGTCAACTGCCGACGACGTGGTCCGCCGGGTGGGGTTGATGCAGGAGGAGCGCTACCGGGCAAACCATCGTGACGGCTAGCTATTCCGGCCAATACCGATAGCGCAAATGGCAATTCTTCAGAAGTGGTAGGCCGATGCTCGCTGGTCATGATACTTCTTTACCTCTCCTCACGACGCCGGGGCGGCGACACTATCACCATGAAGTCGCCGTTGCAACTCGCGCAGCAATTTTTCAGCAGCTATTGGAATAATGGTACCAGGACCAAAGATTAGGGCTGCGCCATGAGCACGGAGAAACTCATAGTCTTGCGGCGGGATAATACCACCAATCACCACCATAATGTCCTCACGACCTAGTTTGCGCAACTCTTCGACCAGTTGCGGTAAAAGAGTTTTGTGACCGCCGGCCAATGAACTGATGCCGACTACGTGCACATCATTTTCCACTGCCTGGCGCGCCACTTCTTCTGGGGTTTGGAAGAGGGAACCAATATCCACATCGAAACCTAGATCGGCAAACGCAGTTGCGACGACTTTTGCCCCCCGGTCGTGGCCGTCCTGACCGATTTTCGCAACCAGAATACGCGGTCGGCGTCCTTCGATAGCGGCAAAGGCATCGGCCATCGCCCGCACATGGTGTATCTGCTCGACATCACTATATTCGCTACTGTATACACCCGATACAGCACGAATCTCAGCCTTGAAACGCCCAAAGACCTTTTCCATCGCCAGCGAAATTTCACCCAGCGTAGCACGGGCCCGCGCTGCTTCGATTGCTGCCTCTAACAAATTACCCTCACCAGAAGCTGCAACCCGCGTTAGCTCATTTAATGTTGCCTGCACTCGTGCCTCATCACGTTCAGCCCGTAGTTTTTGCAAGCGTTCGATCTGCTTCTGGCGCACGGCGGTATTATCGACTTCCAGAATCTCAATCGGCGCTTCGTAATCGAGGCGATATTTATTGACGCCAACAATCGTCTCGCGCCCTGAGTCGATGCGTGCTTGCCGACGGGCTGCTGCCTCTTCAATTCGTAGTTTGGGTAGGCCGGCCTCGATAGCTTTAGCCATACCGCCCAGCTCTTCGACTTCCTGAATGTGCGCCCAGGCCCGGCGGGCAAGCGCATCGGTGAGCCATTCGAGGTAGTACGAACCTCCCCACGGATCAATGATCTTGCAAATACCGGTCTCTTCCTGGAGATACAACTGCGTATTACGTGCAATACGGGCCGAGAAGTCGGTTGGCAGCGCGATTGCCTCATCAAGCGCATTGGTGTGCAACGACTGAGTATGACCGAGAGCGGCAGCCATTGCTTCGATGCACGTGCGGGCAACGTTGTTGAACGGGTCTTGTTCGGTCAGGCTCCAGCCTGAAGTCTGGCAATGAGTGCGCAGCGCCATCGAGCGCGGATCTTGGGGATTGAACTGTTTGATAATCTTCGCCCAGAGCAAACGTGCCGCACGCATCTTGGCAATCTCCATGAAATAATTCATGCCGATTGCCCAGAAGAACGAGAGACGGGGGGCGAAGGTATCGATTGCCAGTCCTGCTTTCAAACCGGCACGTACATACTCCAGACCATCGGCCAGCGTGTAAGCTAGCTCAAGGTCGGCGGTGGCACCCGCCTCTTGCATATGGTAGCCCGAAATGCTGATGCTGTTGAACTTGGGCATGTGTTTGGCCGTGTAGGCAAAGATGTCGGCAATGATGCGCATCGATGGTTCAGGGGGATAGATATACGTATTGCGCACCATATACTCTTTCAAGATGTCGTTTTGGATCGTACCGGTAAGCTGTTCTGGGCGTACTCCCTGCTCTTCGGCAGCAACAATATAGAAGGCCATAATGGGGATCACGGCCCCATTCATTGTCATCGAGACCGACATCTGATCGAGCGGGATGCCATCGAACAAAATTTTCATATCGAGCACCGAGTCGATAGCAACCCCTGCCTTGCCGACATCACCAACAACCCGCGGATGGTCAGAGTCGTAACCGCGATGAGTCGCCAGATCAAAGGCAACCGATAACCCCTTTTGACCGGCAGCAAGGTTACGCCGGTAGAAGGCATTACTCGCTTCCGCAGTTGAAAATCCGGCGTACTGGCGGATTGTCCATGGCTGAGTGACGTACATGGTTGGGTATGGCCCACGCAGATAGGGGGGAAGACCGGCAGTAAAACCTAGATGTTCGAGACCAGTCAGGTCAGCAGCAGTGTAGAGCGGTCGCACATCGATCTGTTCCATCGTGTGCCAGACCAGCTCACTCAGCGGTTGGCCCGCCTCTTGTTCGGCCCGTTCCTGCCACTGACTCAGCGTCGGCACAGGCCATATATCGCGGTACGACATGGTCGTAAAATCGGGGTTTTTCACGCGACCACTCCTTTCAAGTGTTGCAGCCGAGCCAGAATCTCGTAGCAGTTGGCACGCAGGTGGATAAATTCATCAACTCCGGCAGCACGATACATATCGATCAGATCGGTGGGGTAGCCCGCCAGCACTACCGTTGTGGTTGGACTTTGCGATTTGATAGCGTGGGTGAGTGCCGGCACAATATCGGGATAGGTTTCATCTGTCGAACAGATTGTTACGATCCCGGCACCAGATGCCAGCGCAGCCGCTGCTGCTTCCTCAACACTGGCGAAACCGTCATTACCGATTACCGCGAAACCACCAGCGTTGAAAAAGCCAGTGGCGAAGTCGGCGCGAGCCTTATGTTGGCTGATCGGCCCCATATTGGCGAGGAAAACGGCTGGTCGCTGACCGGTACGGGCAGTGTAAGCATCGGCAGTTGCTCGTAAGGCTTCAAATTGTTCGGCGGCCCGATGCGCTGGAAGTGGTTCGACCTGCGGTGCGGCCGTGTCGGCTGCGGCCAGCGCACAGCTCAGCTCACCCAGGGTTGCTCCTGCCCGTACTGCTGCCAGGACGGCGGCTACCGTGCGTTGCTGTGCAAGTTCGGTCAGGGCAGTTTGACAGGCATCGGCATCGCGAATCTCGCGTGCATGACGCAGATCAACGGCGCGGGCCGTATGTAACTGAAGATGATCGATCTGACGAATGTCCGGTAATTTTTCCTGAAGATTGGGATACATATTCACACCGACGATCACTTCACGACGATGTGCAATTGCCGTAAAGCGTTCGCTCCGTGTCGCCGCAATCGCTTCTTGAGGCTTCCCGGCCTGTAAGGCGGCTGCCATGCCGCCGTGCCGCTCAATCTCCTGGAAAAACGCCCAGGCTTTGGCTGCAATCTCGTCGGTAAGTTTCTCGATGGCCCACGAACCACCGGGTGGATCGATCAAGCGGAAGAAGTTACATTCCTCTTGCAGAATGATGTGTAGGTTACGGGCAATTCGGCGCGAGAATTCGTCTGGCAAGCCCCAAGCCTCATCGAAGTGGCTGATATGCAGGCTTTGGGCTCCTCCCATCACGGCAGCCATAGCCTCACCGGTTGCACGGAGCATGTTATTGTATACATCATACCGTGTTTTGGTCCACGCTGAAGTCCGTGCGTGGATATTCATGCGTTGGGCTACCTCATTGCCGTCGAAAGCAGCAACGATTCGTGCCCAAAGCATACGAGCTGCTCGTAACCGGGCAATTTCGAGAAAGAATTGCGATCCAACTGAACAGGCAAACTGCATCCGCGGTGCAACATCATCGACCGTCAAGCCACGCTCTTGCATTGCCCGCAAATAAGCAACGCCCGTCGCCAGGGCGCATCCCAGTTCTTGCACTACATTGGCACCGCTGTTATGGTACACGTGCGTACTGACAACGATAGTGCGTAGTCGGGGCGTATGTGTCAACGCCCACCGTGTCCATTCAGCCAGTCCGTCGTAACAGCGGTCGAGTGATGCGGGCAATGAGCCATCGGCTGCCAGCGCACCGAGTGGATCGGCGCCAAGTGTGCCCTGCCACCGTGCAGGAGTCAGTCCGCGCTCTTCGGCGACAGCCAGGAGTAATCCTACAACCGGCAATACTTGCGAGCCGGTATTGATCAGCAATGGCAGATGATCGAGATCGAGCCGATCGCACAACCGTCTGGCGTCATCAAGTGTGGCAAGCGAAAGCCCACCTGCGCCAACGTGACTAGGAGCGGCGACATCAGGATCGATCCCCTGCCGTGTCGCCTGGTCGAGTGGTACGTTGAGCGTCGTTAACCCACGCGGGAGATCGGCATGCGCTGCTTGATTCACTTCGGTCGCGGTAGGGTACGGTAATTCCTGCGCCACCTGCCAGCGTTCACAAACCGGCCCTAATGTGCGGGTATCGCGGACAAAAGGCGCAAAACCGGGGAGTGACTCAAGATGCGGGAGATCGGCAATATCTTCGGCATTATAGATCGGCTGGAGCAGAATCTGCTCGTAGGTCTTGGTAATCAGACGCTTCTCGAACGGTACGCCCTTTAAGGTTTTTTCTGCTGCTGCTCGCCACTCAGCGTATGTTGACGGGGCAAACATATCAAACAAGCGTGGAGGCTCTGCCGACTCCGTCGTCGTATTTTGGGTGTCGTGCGCCATGACCTTACTCCTTGCGACAGCACATGACAACACGTTGCTATCGTTAGTATACCGCAAATCACCTGACCAAACGGCCTGATGTATTGCCACAAAAGGAATACATTCGTCACTTCCCGGAAAGAATATGCTGATCAACTGGTGATTTCAAGGGTTTATTATATATAGGTGGGTTACAGCACGATAACCGCCAGGAATTGTAGCGGTTTTCAACGTTTTTCCCTGGCCGGTTATGGTGATGGCGAAGAGAGGGGCAGGTTCGCCCGCCTCGCGAGCGGGGGCTTAGGGATGCCGCTGGCGAGCGGTCTTGGAGCATGATCAAAAACCCGGGTTTCGCATGAAGTTCGTACTGTGCATATCCGACCATATACATGCGCAGACCAACGTTCGTTCTCGTCAGTCACCCCACGTTCTCCCTTCCTCTCCCCGGGTAGGAGAGGAAGGGGGCAAGGGGAAGGTGAGGAAGCGCCAGCCGTACGTTGCAGCACTGGTACGTAACACGTTGAACACTCTTGCCATCGCGGAAGGGCGACGCATGCCCTGCCTGCCAACGGTTCTCATCCGCAACGATCCGGTACCTATCGTTTGGAATGCCCTTGGAGAACCGCATCAACCGTCCAGGTTTTTGATCATACTCTTAGGAATGATAATGTACGAATGCGTCAGGCAATGGAGATTCCACATACCACAAACGCGGGCCAGCGGCCCGCCCTCCCAGGCGACATCGTGGATCCATGCAGTACATAACGTTCGTCAGCGGCTCTCCGCTCACTCTTTTCGCGCTCCCGTTCAGAGTTCCTCACTCTCCCACAGTTTCTTTCCTCGTCCAAAAGGAAAGAGGAGGAATCTGAAGCAGGGAAGGAACCTCCCTCCCCGCTTATTCCCCCTCTCACCTCGCTCGTCTGTCAACACTGCTTGGCAGGAAAAACCTTGAAAGGCGCTTGACTGATATGCTTGCAGAAGTGGCTTGAGCGACTCAGTTAGCTGATCCGCTCAAAAATGCCGGCTGCGCCCATCCCACCACCAATACACATTGTCACCATACCGTACCGACCACCGCGGCGCTCGAGTTCATCGAGGAGTTGTACCGTTAATTTAGCGCCAGTACAACCAAGCGGATGACCGAGGGCAATTGCTCCGCCGTTGACGTTAACCCGTTCTTCGTCGAGTTCGAGTCGGCGAATAACGGCGATGGATTGGGCGGCAAAGGCTTCGTTCAGTTCGATCAGATCAATATCGGCAAGGTTGAGGCCTGCCAGTTTCAGTGCCTTGGGGATGGCGACAACCGGCCCGATACCCATCACTTCCGGTTCGACCCCACCGACTGCAAAACTGACAAAGCGTGCGCGAGGCTTCAATCCCAATTCGGCAGCCCGCTCGGCGCTCATCACGACAACGGCTGCCGCGCCGTCACTCATCTGCGAAGAATTACCGGCAGTAACGGTTCCCTCTGCGGCAAAGACCGGTTTCAATTTCGCCAGTGCTTCCATCGATGTGTCGGCACGCGGCCCTTCGTCGCGATCAAAGACCTGAACTCGTCGTTGTGGCCGACCGTCTGGACCAATCTCGACCTGCTCAACTTCAACCGGCACGATACTGCGGTCAAACAGGCCGGCAGCTTGTGCTGCCAGTGCCCGCTGGTGAGAACGCAGGGCAAAGGCATCCTGCTCGGCGCGGTCAATTTCAAAGCGTTGGGCCACCTTTTCAGCCGTGAGACCCATGCTCAGATAGACTGCCGGATCGTGTTGGGCTAGATAAGGGTTGGGCGAAAACTTATTCCCACTCATGGGGACCATACTCATACTCTCGGTGCCACCCGCGACAACAACCTCGCTCTGGCCTGACATGATCTGATAAGCGGCCATTGCGATAGTCTGTAACCCCGAGGCACAGAAGCGGTTGACCGTTACTCCACATACACTATCAGGAAGACCGGCACGCTGAGCGGCGATGCGAGCGACATTCAAGCCCTGCTCACCTTCAGGCATTGCACAGCCCATGATCACGTCTTCTACCAGTGCCGGATCGATTGCAGCCCGTTCGATGGCCGCTTTCACCACGATTGCTGCCAGATCATCGGGCCGAACGGTACGCAATGCACCACGACCGGCTTTCCCGACGGCTGTCCGTACTCCAGAAACAATGACTGCCTCACGCATTGTGATACTCCTTCGTTTATCGTGAGCGCTGCTATGATGCTAACCACCGGCTCCGCGCCGTACCGCGGAGCACACAATCGTCCCTTACCCTTCGATTGCTGTTGTTCGATGGTGTTTAATTCCGTAGCGGTTTACCGTGTTCGAGCATATGACGAGCACGCGCCTGTGTCCGTGGATCCTTCAGGAGTTCGAGCACCATTGCCCGTTCCAGTGAATGCAGGTAAACATCATCAACCCACTGTGGACTTGTTAGTTCCCCGCCGCACAACACATAGGCGAGTTTTTCGGCGATAACCGCATCGTAGGGCGTGGCAAAACCGCCTTCGCGCATCTGGTAAATTGCAATGCGCGCTGCTGCCAATCCATCGCGACCAAGTGCATAGCACGGTTTGGCAGTGATAGCTGGCGTATACCCTTCTGCAACTAGACGCAAGACCTCACGCTTGGCTTCGCCGATCAGATAATCTGGATTAAAGACGATGCGATCAGTCGGACGGAGCAGGCCCAATTCTTTCGCTTCATGAGCGCTAGTCGCAACTTTTGCCAGCGCAATCGTCTCAAAAACATGCTGGAAAGCCTTAAGCGGATCACCACCGTTGCGGACGGCTGCTGCGATAAACCGTCGATTCATCTCGGTACAGCCACCCCATGCTGGAATAACACCCACTCCGAATTCGACAAAGCCCATATAGGTTTCAGCAGCGGCAACCGAGGCCGAGCTGTGCATCGCAAGTTCAACACCACCGCCTAGCGTCTGCCCAAACGGCGCACTTACAATCGGTTTGGCGCTATCACGCATGCGACGGAACGTCTGCTGAACCAGCGCTGCATACTCGTCAATATCGTCCCAGGCGCCGGTCATGACAGCAGCGCCAACATCATTGAGATCAAGACCGGCAGAGAAACGAGGACCCTGATTGCCGACGACCATCCCGACCCATGGCCCTTGCTCCAACTCATCGAGAGCCTTAATCAACATCTCGATGACTTGACCACCAATTGTATTCGCCTTCGAGTGCAACTCGAAGCACAGCACACCATCACCGAGATCGATGACACTGGCGCTCTCGTTTCCATGCACTTCACGTCCGGCAGCTTTCAACGCCGCCAGATCAATCGCTCTTGGATCACGAGCAATCGGTTCGAGCTTGCCGGTAGCAACATTGTACGCTGCCGGTGTTCCGTTCACTTCGCCGTAGAACTTGCCCTCAGCGGCAATCAGTTGATCGACCCAGGCTGGAAGGCTCTCGCCAAATGCACGCATACGGTTGGCCGTTTCGGCGATACCCATCGCCTGCCAGAGCTGGAATGGCCCTTGTTCGTGGGCAAACCCCCAACGCATCGCGTTATCTACATCGGCGACGCTGTCGGCAATCTCTGGCAGCCGACGCGCAGCGTAAGCCATCATCGGATAGATCGCTGCCGCAACCAGCTTGGCCCCGCGATCGCCTTCTTCAGCCTGACCGAGAATATAGCGCAGCCGTTCGGGGAGTGATTTGATTTTGCGGGCTGCTGCTACCAATTCATCGACAGTTGCAGTACCTTGCGGCGGTACATACTCGAGGGTCTGTAGATCAAGCGGCCAGAATTCACGCTTGCCATCACGCTTAACCTCCTTGTAAAAGCCCTGTCCGACTTTCTTCCCCAATTTCCCTGCTGCCACCAGTTTTTGGGTGAGATCGTTCTGGCGGTAGACCTCACGACTCTCGTCGTCGGGAATGGCCTCGTACAGATTACCGGCAACGTAGGCCATTACGTCAATGCCGACCTGGTCGAGTAATCGGAAGGTGGCAGTGTTGGGGCGCCCAATAAGTGGGCCGGTGAGCGCATCGACCTCTTCTACCTGATAACCGTGCTGTATGGTGTAATTGAGCAGGACCTGCCCGGCGTATACAAAGATTCGGTTGCCGATAAAGTTAGGACGATCTTTGCACATGACCACCCCTTTGCCCAGACGTTCTTCGGCAAACCGGCGGAAAGCGGCTACGACGACCGGGTCGGCATCATCACCGGGAATGATTTCGAGCAAGCGCAGGTAACGCGGAGGATTGAAGAAGTGGCTCCCGAAGAAGTGGCGGCGAAATGCTTCGCTGCGTCCTTCTGCAATGATACGGATAGGAATACCAGAGGTGTTTGTGGTGACAATAGCGGTTGGTTTGCGTATCGTTTCGAGACGGGCCATGAGGGCTTGTTTAGGGCCGATCTGCTCGACAATCGCTTCAACGATCCAATCACATTCGGCCAACCGATGAAAATCGTCCTCGGTATTACCTAACATGATAAGTTCGGCGCTCCGCTCGCTGTACAGATTGGATGGACGAGCCTTGCGCATGCGCTCAAACCCTTGTTGCACAATCCGATTGCGAACCTGTGGGTGATCGAGGGTCAGCCCTTTGGCTTCTTCTTCGGCGGTGAGTGACGTTGGGGGAACATCGAGCAATACGACCGGGATACCGGTGCCGGCCACCAGTGCAGCAATTGCCGCACCCATGGTACCGGCGCCAATTACGCCAACGCGCTTGATCTGGTAGGTCATTGGGTCCTCCTTGACCATTCGAGACGGCACGTTATCCAGGTAAACGCGCCATACACGGATCGACGCACAAGTCGGGTTCGCTAGGTGGTTCCGACGAAACCCTTAGACGCACTGCGTCATGGAATGCTCTTATCATACCATAAGTTGCTGTTTGTTGGGAAGTGCGAAGCAACGTTACCGGTTTGCCTTCGTCTCCGCGATGCAGCGCTTCTGGCAGTGGGCAGAAGCATTGCCGTGAGTGAGCGGTACGCGACCGGACACCTCACTTTTTACAGCCGCTTCCTCTCACTTCTCTGGTTTTTGATCTGAGCAAATGGTACATTGACGCATTACCAGCTTATTGCTACAATTGTTAAGCGATCTACTTGACTATTGGGAGGCAAAGATGCGCATCTCAAGCAAAGGTGATTACGGACTGCGAGCATTGTTCGATCTCGCACAGCACTACGGCGAGGGGCCGATCCAGAGCGAAGCCATTGCCAGCCGTCAGGGTATTCCGGTCAACTACCTCAATCAACTGCTGATCACCTTACGGCGAGCAGGGTTAGTCGAAAGTCTGCGCGGGCCACAGGGTGGTCATCTCCTTGCTCGTTCACCCGAAACAATCACACTGCTAGAAGTGCTGACGGTTCTGGAAGGCCCCATCTTACCTACCGAAGGCGGTCGTGACGATCTTCAGCCCACAGAGCCGGTTGATCGCATGGTTATCGATGAGGTCTGGAGTGAGATACGAACGACTGTTGAGCGTCGGCTCGCCGCAATCACCCTTGATGATCTCTGTCAACGCAAACGGAGCAGGGATGGTGCAGTAATGTATTACATCTAAAGGAACAGGGCAAAAGGTACAGTTCGATGTCGGCCACATCACAAGATCAGTCCCATGCTCTCCATCCAAAAACGGAGCCACGACATCACGCCGGCAATCAAAAGGGTTGGAATAAGCGCAATCGTTGCCGGTTGAGCAAGTTGCCGCAGATGGGTCACTTTCCCTTCATAACCCATGAACAGACTTGTCAAGAGCAAACAAACCAGATAGAGCACGCCAAGAATGCCGAAAAAGGCGAGAAAAGCCAGTGGCCAGAACGTAATGCCCAGATTACCGTAGATCGCCGCCAGTGCCAGCAAGTCTACTGCGATAATGCCGAGCAATTCTGACCAGCGGGAAAAGACCGGTTGTTGCGGATCAACGTTTTGGCGCAGGGTATTGTTGAGCACAATGTGCAGCATTGTTGCGATAGTGATCCCCATTCCCATGCCGGTAAGCGTGCGTAAGAAATTATCCGGCTGATACCAGTTGGGTAAGCCTAAATCGAGCAAGAGTGAATTGAATCCATCAACGGCCATAATCCCGACAAACGCCAACAGCGTAAGAGAGATATGCCATGGAGGAAGTTTGCCAGCCCGTCCCCGCCCTATCGCGTACAAATAGATAAATGTCAACATAAAGCTCAGGTAAATACCGCTGTTTCTGGCGCAGAGTGGAAATTGTAGTCCGCCGACAAAGATGTTGTGTTGCTGAGCGCAGATACCATGCACTACTGCGTACATCTTCCATTCCAGCGGCATCCCCGGACTAAACAGCAATGCCAACAACAAGGCGCTAAAGCTGCCGAGAAAGATCGCTCCCCACGGTAATGAGCGTCTAGTCGCTACCTTACGCGCAGCTATACGCTCCTGGGCCATGCGCAGAATATCGTCTGGAGTGTACTCGCTCATCGTACCTCCGCTAGTCGTTCGGCCAATCGCTCGGCGGTTAGCGCCCCGACGTGACGCACAGCAATCGTTCCATCACGATTGATGAAGAACGTGGTTGGCAGATTAACCACTCCGTAGCGTTCACCGATTGCACCGTCACGGTCGGTGATCAACGGGAAACTTACTCCGACTTTTGGTGCAAAGGCGCTGATCGCCTCGGTTGACTCGTTACGATTCACCGCCAGGATGACCAGATCGGGGTTTGTGCGGCGTGCTGCATCGAGAGTTGGCATCTCTTCCACGCACGGTAGACACCAGCTTGCCCAGAAATTGACAATAACCAGTTTTCCTCGTAAATCGCTCAATTTATGAGTCCCATCCGCTAGCGTATAACTGAAATCAGGCGCCATTTCACCGGGAATAGCTGCCCAATCAGGTCGTGCATCAATAAGACGGCTTTCTGAAGCTATGGGTGTTTCACCCACCACGAGCGGCTGGATAGTCGTTGTCGCATTGCTACACGCGGCAACCGTCAAACTGAACATCAGGCTAAAGAGAATGATAAGACGTTTCATTGTCGTCACACGTGTCATTTTGCATGTCACTCGTGTTTCATTTCATTGTACCACGCTTAGCTTGTGCTTGAATATCCCCTGTTCGGTAACATGGGGCTTTGCAGTGTTCTCAGCACAAAAGCATTGCGCTGTGTGTATCACTCTAGCGCATTTCAATCTCCTGCTTCCGCCTTCCATGTGGGCACGGAAGCGAGTTGAGAAGATGGTGCGGGGATGTCAAGCGTTCTCTACAGTTCAGGCTCTGAAACTTCTATTGCGTCACTGTGCCAATTACGCATTTTCATTGTTTGTTGCATCCGCAGGTTGTAGGAGCCTGTTCACTTTTTACACAGCTTCCTATCTGATACGCTACGCGAACAATGCTCTGATAGAATGACATCATCAATCAATCGATAGTATTGGAGATAAGGCGTATGTCCGATACTGATGTGTGTCTTCAACCTGCAACTGAGATCGCCCGCTTAATTCGTCAGCGTACCGTTTCAGCAAGCGAGGTGTTAGCCGCTCATCTGCAACGCATCGCAGATGTGAATCCACAGGTGAATGCTATTGTCACGCTCGACATCGACGGTGCACAGGCACGGGCGCGGGCAATTGACGAGGCACTAGATCGCGGTGAAGACCCTGGCCCATTGGCAGGCTTACCGATAGCCCATAAAGATCTGGCCGAGACCAAAGGCATGCGTACAACGTATGGTTCACCGATCTTTGCCGATTTTGTCCCTGATTTTGATGCGCTGATTGTTGCTCGTCTGAAAGCAGCAGGTGCAGTCACCCTGGGCAAGACAAATACGCCAGAGTTCGGTGCCGGTTCGCAAACCTTTAACCCGATCTTTGGCCCGACCCGCAATCCCTACGATCTGAGCAAAACTTGTGGCGGCAGTAGCGGTGGTGCTGCTGTCGCACTGGCCTGCGGTATGATAGCAATTGCCGATGGCAGTGACCTCGGTGGCTCATTACGTAATCCGGCCGGTTATTGCAATGTCGTCGGTTTTCGCCCTTCACCAGGCAGAGTACCGGTCTGGCCCGATCCAACGCCTTTTCTGCCCTTTGCGGTTGATGGCCCTATGGCTCGTACCGTGGCCGATATTGCGTTGATGTTACAGGCCATTGCCGGTCCAGATCCACGGGCGCCACTCTCGATCAGCGAACCGGCCACTCTGTTTACGCAGTCGCTCGAACGAGACTTTCGTGGTGTACGCATTGCCTGGAGTCCTGATCTGGGTGGGTTGCCGGTTGATCCTCGCGTCAGTGAAGTGCTTGCAGCCAAACGTGATATTTTCATCCAGCTCGGTTGCCGTGTTGAGGAGGCAACACCCGATTTACACGATGCAGATGAAATCTTTCAGGTCATGCGGGCTTTCCGCTATGAACTAACGCTCGGCGAGTTGCTCGACCGTGAACGACATCGGATGAAAGACACAGTTATCTGGAACATTGAAGCCGGACGTGCTTTAAGTGGGCCGCAAGTCGGTCGCGCCATGCGACTCCACGCTGCGCTGCTCGGCCGCTTATACGATTTTATGCAAACGTATGAATTTATTGTGGCACCAGTGAGTCAAGTACCACCGTTCCCGGTTGAACAACCGTATATCACCGAGATTAACGGTGTACCAATGAGTAATTATATTGAATGGATGCGATCGTGTTACTATATATCGGTTTGCAATGTACCGGCTATTTCCGTACCCGCCGGCTTTACTCGTGATGGCTTACCGGTCGGTATCCAGATCATCGGACGTTCGAGAGCCGATCTGGAAGTGTTACAATTAGCTCATGCATTTGAACAGGCAACGCAATACTGGCGACAGCATCCAAAACTGGTTATTGGTTGCAATTGAGAGTGCTATAATGCAATTGTGCAAACGACATCACTGCCAGTTGGAATACCACCTGTCTTAGGGCGGCCACAGATCATCTTCTTCTGTGAATTGGAAGGGCCGTCTCTGTTAGAGTTGCTAGCTACACCAGGATTGCTCTCATTTCTGGCAACCGGAGGATACGGTGTTGCCGTTGCTCTTCACAACCTCGCTACAGAGACAGCCCAGGCGATTGCAATCCTGAACAAGCATCATATTCCGGTAATTGCATGGCTACTCTTACCGGCTGAAGAGGGCTTTTGGTTCAATCTTCAGAACTATCCCCAAGCTATCGAACGTTATCGTTCGGTACGGCAGTGGGCCATTAACCATCATGTGCAATTTCAGGCTATTGGTCTTGACATCGAACCGCCGCTAGCTGAAGTGATTGCCAGTCGGCGACGTGGAATTCGCGACATTGCCCGTCGAATCTGGCTGGCCCACGAAAATGTTCTCTACGAGAGTGCCCGTGCAGCCTACATGGATCTTATTGCTGAAATACACCATGACGGCTACGAAGTGCATACATACCAATTGCCATTGATTGTCGATGATCGGCGGGCAGCGACGACAACCCTTCAGCGTGCTCTTGACATTGTCGATCTGCCGGCTGATGTCGAAGTATTACTTTGTTTCAGCAGTATCCCGATCAGTCAGTTAGGCAATGATCTGGGTGGTGCCCTGATCGACAGTTACGGTCCCGCTGCTGATGCTATTGGCGTGGGATGTATCGTTGGTAGTACGGTACGAGCCAGTAGTGCTGAAGACCTTCCACCATTGACATGGGATGCGCTCGAACGGGATCTCCAACTGGCTGCCCATCATACAGATACAATTTATCTCTTTTCACTGGAAGGATGTGTTGAACGCGGTTTACTGCCACGTCTTAATCAAATCGATTGGACGGTCGTTCCGCGTCCAGATGTCACCAAACGTCTCCTCGTCAATAGCTTGCGTATATTGCTTTTCATTGTCATGCTGATCATGCGCTTCAGTCGACCACTATTAGCCTGGTCTGGGTGGATTGTCGCTGCGTTCTTATTCTTCCGTTTGCGCCAACAGAGCCAACAGAAACGCTATGACAATTAATTCTTATGCTGATATTGAAGCTGCGTTGCGTGCCGAGATGGTGCTTTGTGGTCGTTTACTCTACGAGCGTGGCTTAATCGTGGCCGGTGATGGAAACTTATCTGCTCGCCTCCCTGATGGTTCGATCCTCATTACCCCGGCAGGATTAGCCAAGGGGATGTTAAACCCTGAAGACCTGGTCGTCATTGATCATGATGGTCAATTGATCCGTGGTTCACCAGAACGACAGCCATCTTCAGAACGATATCTGCACCTCTTTGTCTATCGTCATCGCCCCGATGTTATGGCTTGTGTGCATGCCCACCCGCCAACGGCGGTAGGCGCAACACTGGCTGGGGTCAGTCTGGCCGAACCGATCTTACCAGAAGCGTTGATTGCCCTGGGACCGATTCCAACGGCGCCATATGCACGTACTGGAACAACCGAAATGGGTGCAGCAATTGCCCCATTTGTCGCCGATCACGACGCAATTCTTCTGGCGTATCACGGCGCACTTACCTACGGTTCGAGCCTACTTCAGGCGTTTCATCGTATGGAGCAGATCGAGCATTGCGCTCGCACCCTGCTCGCTGCGCACTTGTTTGGTGGTGCCCGACCTCTCCCCCCAGAACGGATTGCTGAATTAGCAGAAGTGCGTCGTGCTTTTCGCGCTATGGGACGAATTTAATGAGAAGGGAGGAGGACATGAAACTTTCACCAGCAAAAATTGATCAACTGGCAGCAATGTTAGTTGATGTACTAGCCGAGACAGAGGGTGTCTTGTTTCAAGCCAGCGATCCGGAATTACGTGCAGCCATTCGTGAAATTATGACCGATGAGCTAGAGGTAGAAGATCGGCTGAATGCCGAAGTTCATCGGATGTTACAGGCGTATAAATACGAAATTACGCAAGGGCGTCTCGATTATGATACGCTTTTTCGTCGTTTACGTCAAAAATTGATTGTTGAACGCAAAATTGTTCTCTAAAATTCGTTTGCTACGAAGCAGTGGTGTGCTGGCAAGGTGTTTTCACTCGTATTCACTAAAGCAACACCTCTCTTTTATGACTGAGGTAGCCTCTATGCTGCAAATCGAAACTGACAAACGCGAGCAAACAACGGCTGTGACCGATCTGATGTTGGCCGGAGCAGCATTAGGCGCTATCTGGCGTTTACGAACGGGTAGAGGTTGGCGCGCTCGTCTCTGGCAGCTTGCGTTTGGATTACTGGTCATAAGCAGTTTGCTGGGGGCAATTATTCATGGCTTACGGCTTTCAGCATTTACTCGTGAGCGATTGTGGCAACCCTTGAATGCACTGCTCGCGCTCATTATCTCGTTTTTTATCACGCTGGCTATAGATGATCGCTGGGGGGTAAACGTTAGCCGTCGTGTTTTACCTGTGCTCGTCAGTACAGCACCTGCTTTTGCCTGGATCAGTCATCGTTTTCGACGTGGTTTTCTCACATTTATCATTTATGAAACAGTGGCGATGACCATAGCCCTGGCCATTTACATCGATTTGGCTTACCGTTATCGCTTCCCCGGAGCTCCTAAGATCGCATTTGGTATTCTCGTCACGATACTGGCTGCTGCTATTCAAAACAGTTCCATGGAGTTGCATGTCGGAGGTGTCGTGTTTGATCACAATGGCCTTTTTCATCTCGTACAAATAGTAGGACTATTATTTCTGATGGAAGGTGCTCAAGCCAGCATAGTGGTGGACAGCAATGTATGATACGTTGGCTTCACGTCATTGGTATATTAAGCAGTTTATTGTTAATCATAGGGTGTGATAGTCAATCGGTACCGTTACGAGAAACCCAGGTGATTGATGGACTGGCAATCACCTTGGAAACACTTGAACGTCCGCAAATGAATACTGCCGTCGATTTTATTGTTGTGTTGCAAGATGATCAGGGCAATCCGGTATCCGATGCGAATGTCTATCTCGATCTCGATATGCCGGCAATGCCGATGGGAATAACTCGACCGGTAGCCGTACCTGAAGGTTCGGGTCGCTATTGGGCACGCACTGCGTATACGATGGAAGGTTTGTGGGAAATCACTGTTGTTGTGGAACTTGCAGAAACCACCTATCGTGCCACCTTTCGTCGCGATGTACTGAAATAAGTGGGGAGAATTATGCTGAACCCTCGCCTCTTTTTGACGCTGATCGTCAGCATTGTAACAATTGTTATGGTTGGGTGTGGTCAACCTGCGACTGCCCCTACGCCTGCCGCATTACCAATTGCACCCGTCATTGCAGCGTCTGAGCTGGTGATAGGGCTTAATCGTCTGCCCTTTGGTCTTCTTCAAGGTGGTGTCCCGCTCAACGATCCAGATTTGACTCTGGGTGTGACCCTATACTATGTTGGCCCTGATGGTGATCGAACCAAACCCGTTTCCACAACGCAGGCTGTCTATCGCGGACAGGGTCTACCGGTTGGGCTGTATGTTGCCTACGCGACGTTTGATCGGGCGGGTGGTTGGGAAGCTGAAATTACCGTTCCACAGCCGAATGGGACCCAGACAAACCGGATTCGCCTCGACGTGAGCGAGCGTGCTTTTGCACCTATGGTTGGTGATCGTGCAATCCCATCACGAAATCTGACGGCAGCCGACGTGCCTTCCCTCGATCAACTGACATCAGATCCACGCCCTGATCCGGATTTTTACCGAATGACCATCGCCGACGCCATAAATGCTGGTAAACCGTTCGTTGTCTCATTTGCAACGCCAGGCTATTGCCAGACCGCAGTCTGCGCGCCAAATATGGCTGTCTTGAAACAGCTTAAAAGTGAATTCGGGGATCAGGTCAATTTCATTCACGTTGAAGTCTACCCGTACCCTTTTGGCGAGTCATTCCAGCAAGCCAGAACTGTCGATGCCATGAAAGAATGGAACTTACGTACTGAACCCTGGACGTTCCTGGTTGACCGGCAAGGCATTATTCAAGCTCGCTACGAAGGGGGAATTACGTTTGCCGAATTGCGACCGGCGATTGCTCAACTCGCTGCTGGTCAGCCGATTAATCCAGTGCCGTAGTCGGATGTTCAAATCCGAACCAGATATTGAGTGGGCCATCACGTGCTGCCTCAGTTGGCGTCAAAACTGGCGAGACACAAGCATCAAGCGGTTCAAAAATGGTCATCCATTCGTGTAATGACCGTTGGCGAAAAATATCGGCTAAGGTTGTTATCAGGGTAGATTGAAGGGAACGTTCATACTGAAGAGGAATAAGATCAGGTCGTTCTAATGCCAGACAGACCCGTTGCCAGAAATGCGGTTCTAGCGCAGCCACTGCCAGATAGCGGTCATCAGCCGTCTTATAAAGACGATAGCAAGCCAGATGTCCATTCAGCGTATCATCACTACTTTGCAGACCGGCGAGCGCCAGGGCAAGGGCAGGAGCATTAAGCCAGCGTGCGGCTGTTAGCATAGAGGTTTCAATGCGTCCCCCGCGACCTGAAAGACTGCGCGACAGTAACCCAGCCAGTACGCTTGTTGATGCCATTAGTCCGCTTATCATATCGGCAACGTGCACACCTGGAGTTTGTGGAACGCCGGCACCGGAAGCAAGAATCCCGGCCAGCGCTTGAGCGTTCAGATCGTGCAACGCTTCATACTGACGCGGATGGCCACTCGGAGCACCTCTAATTGAAACGATGAGTAATCTTGGGTTCATTACCAAGAGGTCGTGGTCGGCAAAACCTAGTTTGGCCAGTGCGCCGAGGCGTAAACCGTCGATCAACACATCGGCAGATCGAATCAAATTGTTCAACACTGCTCGATCTGCTGGTTGACGCAGATCAAGAGTACGAAACTGCTTCGACCGATTTAGAAATGCGAACAGCGGATGTTCGCCCGCTGCATTCAGCGGAGGCAAGGTACGCATCGGATCGCCGCCAGGACGCTCAATCTTTACCACCGTCGCCCCAAGTTGAGCGAGAATTGCGGTACAGAGCGGCCCTGGAATGTAACTAGCGATCTCGATGACCGTTATCCCATTGAGAACATGCGAGAGTTGAAGCATAAGACCTCGCTCTCGTTTTTATTCGAGTCGGTGGTATCGTACCACAACTACACGTGCTTGAAAATGTCGCAAAATCATGAAGCATGACCTTCAGTTAAAAGTAAGATTTAGCTCTTCAGAAAGCAGTAAAACAAAATTTTTAAGACCCTCTTGACAACCTACGACCAACATGCTATACTACGCGAGCTGGAACGAACGAGGTCTCACTCGTGAGTAACGAGGCAGACCAAACAAGTGGAGAGAAAACCGAGCGAAACGCGCTGAAGACAATTCAGAGACGTCGCCAGGAAACTTCAGTAATACTGGATTTTCCTGGTTTTGTTTTCTCCCTCGTTCCGCAAAAGCACCTTCACAACTGAATGACGAGAATAGCCAATAGACGCCACGTCAATTCGGTGAAGGGAGGCAGCGCAAGCTGCAACTCAACA
>NZ_JPIM01000070.1 GCF_000735195.1 Chloroflexus sp. MS-G | reverse complement strand
GTGGAGGAAACACAATGTTTTTATGCACTGATTATTCGTATCGTCCGATGAATGAGTGGACGACAGTAACATATCGACGCGAAAGTGAAAACCCTGTGGAATATCGCTTATTTATTGCTGATCAAACGTTACATATTCGCTTCGATGATCCGCATACGTGGCGTGGTCGCATCTTTCGTCCAACCGATGGTCTTGAAGCCTTTTTTAGTAACCGCGCCTGTTTAGAGCATCTGATCGAGGGTTTCGTTGGTCGGCGGGTATGGCCTCAATACAGCCAACAGATTTCGGCTATTTTTGAGCAGTTTCAGGTGAATTGACTTTACGTTTCTCTGAAATCAACATGCTGACCGGCAAAGAGAGGGCAGGTTTCCCTACCTGCCCTTCCTGTTTCGCTGAAATGTTGTATTGCCCGATTCTGCTCCATTTATTGTTCGTTTCAATTGCCGCGAATTATCACCTGAATTGTTACGAGTCAGTGGTTTTCTCCATTTTCCCTGCCCGGATAGAAAAGAAGTGTTTGGAGTGAGTAGGAAAGGTGGGTGCTCAAGCCTCCTCATGCTCTCCTGCCTCTCAATCAGAACGAGAAGATGATGGCCGTCTCTCCCTCCTCGATAACTCTTGACGGGCAGCAAACATTCAGACAAACGCTCAGGTTGAGCAGAGTACCTACACGATCAATTTCGTGCTCAAATTTACCGAATCTTTTGGCATGCGGCTGCGTTTTACTTATGCAAGCCTTTTTTCAGCACATACAGGAGGTTCAGATGAGCGACCGCGTACTCTCGACCGCTACAGCCCGCGAAGCCATTGAGCGTTTTCAGCGCATTGTACAAGGACCGCTGTTGCAACAGATTAGCGATCTTAACCGTGAAGGGCAGGTGCTCTCCGACCCCAATAATTGGGATGGGCGATTGGCTGCCCAATTTCGTGCCCATTGGGCAGAAACCCATCAAAAGTTGCTCGCAATTCGCGATGCGCTCGAAGAACTACGGCGACAGATAGCCCAGATTAATCAGAACATCATGCAGGCCGGCGGACAGTAAAAATTCGACCAAAAGGCGCCGAGAGGCTGTCTTGAACAAAACGAAATGCAGTCTCTCGGCGGCCAGATTGCTCTTCGCATCAGTTGCTCACCAGTCACGGAGAAGGTTATGACCCGAACCTTTCAGATCAGCCATGCCGAACTGCTCTTACTCCTCGGTCTGCTTGAACTACCACGTCCCTTTGCACTCGGTCAGAGCGCGTTGCCTGAGCGCCCAATGCTCGAAGGAGTGCTGAGTGCGGCTGCCGGTAGTCTGGCGGCTCGTGACTTGCTCACAATGCCCACACAACCCGATCAGCAACCGCAACCCCTCCCTGAACTGGCGACAGTGCTACGTGTATCTGCATTGGCCGAACATCTGTTGATTGTTGCCAGTGGACCACCGACTCGCCTCTGTCACATCAGTCGCGCCGACGAGCACCTTGTGATGCACACCAGTCCTATCCCTGACGTGCATCGCTTTGCGTTACTGCCCGGTGCAGGGCAGGTACTCGACACCTTGCTGACCACGGTGATGCCGGTCATCCTACCGGAACCAGCGATTGAGCAACCACTGTTACTGAATGGCGAGGCACTGTTAGCAGCGTTCAACGCTCTCCAACGCAATGATCTCAATCTGGCAGCATCGCTGATCGAGCAGCAAGGACATCCGTCGGAAATGGCCCGGATGGTGGTGAAGACCGTTGGCCCGCAGCCTACGCGCCATGCGCTTGTTGCGATCCGAAAGCTCCGCCAACCGGATTCGGTGGCCCGTGGTGCAATGGTTATCGCCGGACAACACGGAGGCTGGTGGATTGCGCCGGAGTCTGAAGGCTCTGATCTGCTGGCGCTGTGGCCGATTGGTGGCCGTGGCATGCGCGCCAGAGTGAGTGAGTTTGGTGCCTGGATCTGCGAGGCTGCATGATATGAACACGGTTGCTGCTATTCCCGATCATCTGCGGCGCTTCGCTGCTGCCGTCGCCGTTGAAAGAGATCATCTGCACACCGAAGTAAGTCGGCTGAGCCATACGCTACAACACTTTTCCGGTCGTTGTCGTGAGTATGATGTGCCGCAACTCAACGGCCTGAGCGATCACCTTTTTGCTCATTGTCGTGCTATCGGCGAGTTAGTAGAGTGGGTTCGTAGTACAGCCGACCGTATCGAGGCTGCTGATCGTAGAGCACTTCAGAGAATTTCTTTTGATCATGCCCTGACCATGACAATGACCACGCTAGCAGTCACACAACGGTGGTTTCCGTCACCCTGGTCAGGGTTGAATATCGGAGCACGATTCGCCTTGCAAACGATCTGGACGCTCCGCCGACCGATATACTCATTGACGCGAAATGCTGTCGGGTTGCGAGCTGCTACCTGGCTGATGCGAAGCTGGGTTGTACAGGTGGCTCCGCCCTACCAACGATGGTGGCTTCGTTTGCTTTGGCCTGACCTGCCTGTGGCCGTAGCCCAAACATACTGGCAGGTTCAACTCGCGTGGGCGGTCGTGTTGCCCTGGCAGCCATTCCCGATTGCCCTCAGGATAGGGTACTACATTCAGACTATGCAGCAGGTACTCGCTCACCTGCAATCGGCAGCGGATACGGTTGTCACCTCGTTGACAACGGTAGGTTGGCTAGCGCGTTTCGTGCCTGGAATATTCGGGCCAATGACGCCACTACTTTCACCGCTCGCCTCTTTTGGTTCACCATCGCCAGCAGTGGTAGCGATGGTGAACCAGATAAGCAGTTCGATAGAAACTATCGGGCAAGAGGGTGCCCAACTCGTCTGGCAACACTGGCAGCAGCAGACATTGCACTGGCTATTGCCCTGGATATTGCTTTTGCCCAACCGCGAGCAGTGCTGGCATACCCTCAACCAGAGCCTGGTAATGAGTACCGGTATGACAACAGTAGGGGTTCCTCCCACCGTCATGTTTTTCTTGTTTGGAGCGCAGATTAGTGCCCTTGTTGGCTTGGTCAGCGCGCCGCGTTTACCCGAAATCGTCCAATATCCTGCTGAGGCCCTGGCAATTATTGAGAGTGGTTTCTGGATCGATGCCTTTCACTATTTATCGAACGACGAAATTCGGGCGTTGGCCGCAAATCTAGAACGAATCGGTGCTGTAGCCCTTAAAGGGCTACCTCTGAGTCTATTGACCCGCCCTGCTGAAGGCCCAGATGCTGAACCAAATGGTCAGGCCGCAGTAACTGTAGTCTTTCCTCCGGCTGATACCGTGTGCGATCCGACCAAACCATATCAGGTGACACCGGCTGCATTACAGGCTAACAACCACGGTTTGATCAGCTCGTACCTGGGTGAGGAGGTACGGGCCGCACAGATAGGACAGGGAGTGTATGCGGTTGGGATCAATGGACTGAACCTGACCAACATGGCTTACAGTACCAACGGTCTGGTGTCGGTGATTGAGACAGCGAGTGGCAAAGAACGAATTGCCTACAACGAATACTATCAGACAGTGCGCGAGCGAATCTTGCGTCTGATCGAGACATTGCCGTCCGGCAGTACCCTGCATTTGACCGGTCACAGTATGGGGGGTGGCATGTGTATTCTCTTGAGTAACGATCCACAAGTACAGGCAGCCCTGGCGCAGCGTAATATTCAGTTGGCCAGTGTCACGACATTGGGTGCAGTACGACCAGAAGGTGAATGGGACGATGTACCACCTGTGATCAACGGACAATCGGTGATCGTCCGTCACTATGTTGATAGTGATGACAAGCTAGCGTTGTCGGTCGGAGCCGGTCACAGCGATGCACGTTACCGCGATGTCGTCTATACCCTGGAAAATGGCCGCATCGATCAACCTTTTAACGTTCACAGCGACTATGACGATCTCGATTATTCTCAATTGCCCGTTGTAGCGCAAACTCTGCCCTTTACTATCGATCCAACCCAATTTAGGCTCATTGAGATACCAACACCACCAGTTGATGACTGGAATTGGGTGCACGACCCGCTATGGGCTTGAGCGCGTCGGTCCAAAAGAGGCAAACCTCTTCTCGTCGCGGTGAGAACTTTGCCCAGTTCTTTCCCCACCTGACAATGGTGATGGGGATAGATAGATAAAGAAGTGAAGAATGAGCACGAGGATCGGTTTCCCATCTTACACCATTGCGAAAAGAAGTGAGGAGTTACCGAGCAGAATCAGACCACAGCTCAGAGCTGGTTCCGCTTATGAGCGCGTCACGACCGAGATCAGAAGTCTACGCTCACGCGCTCCTGGGTAGTGGACGTATGACTGGCACTATACCGCGAGAACAGGCTACCAAATCTGCCGAATGATGGCGCGCCAGCGACGATTAATGCTGTCGATCTGGCGGCTGAACCTTGAGTCGGTATGCTGCATAAGCGTACAGGAAGTCTCATACGTGTTTCGGTTCTACCGAATGAGTTGTAAGGAGGACGATTATGTCAGGCCGATCTGATGTCTGGTGGGATTGGAATGCATCCGATGCAGCCATTGGCGCCCTCCGTCGTGTTGCAGACGCCGTAGATGCCGCGCAAAGACAACGCTCCCGTGCTGCCACCGAACTCCTTGCCGATTGGCGTGGGCCACGTCAGGAAGAATGGGCATTACGCCAGGCTGCGTTGCAGATCACTGCCGTTCAATTGCGTGATCGCTGTTTACAGGCTGCGCAGGCAATTGCCCAGGCCAGCGCACGAGCGCGTGACGAGCAAGATCGGATCAACCGTGAACGAGCGACATTACAACAGATAGCATCCTATGGCGGACAGTAATTTTAATCGGCCACCTCGGCTACGTCCACGTTGGCGTGTTGAGACGGTAGAACTGCCAGCATCTCCGGTCCCTCCTGCACCGCGAGCGAACACGGCATGGATGCAGGCCTTATTACCGATCATCGCAGCACTTTTGTTTGGGGCAAGTGCGCTGTTCGGGTTTGGCTCGTGGTGGGCGGTGCTACCGGCACTTGTGCTCGCAGTGCTGAGCGGTGGCTTCACCCTATTCCAGGAACACGATGCTTCCCGACGACATGCCCAGACGTATGCCGAACAGCAAGCAATCTTTGCCGATCGATTGGCGACGGTCAAAGCTCGCTTACGTCGCTTGCACGAAGAGGAACGGGCTGCTCGTCGGTATCTGGCGCCCGATCCTGCTGAATTACTCCGGATTGCAGGTGCTGACGAACGGCCACGGACGCCAGAGCCTCGCTTGTGGGAGCGTCGCCTGAGTGATGATGATGCGCTCGAGCTGCGGTTAGGCTGTGGTACGTTACCGGCATCTGTGCGGGTAGTTGCCCCCACAGATGCACCTACCGACCGGCGGATCGATCAACTGATTGCCGAATATACCAGTCTACATCAGGTGCCAATTTGTTTACCGTTGCTGCAACTCGGCTCGCTCGGCATCGCCGGGCCACGACCGGCAGTATTGGGGCTGATCTACGCAATGCTTGCCCAGGCTGCGGTGTTGCATGCTCCCACCGAATTGCGCATCGGCATAATCACCAGCGTAACAACTGCTGCTGATTGGCAGTGGTTCGTGCGTTTACCGCATTGTCAATCGCTCGACGAAACACCGGTCGGACGGGCACTGATTGCTACCGAACCAGCCGCTGTAGAGCGTCTGCTAACCTTCCTTCTTGATGAACTGAGTCGGCGTCGAGAAGGTTCATCAGCCCAGCAGATTCCATTCGTGATCATTGTTGATAGTGCTTCACTGGTAACGGTACATACTGCGCTCGGTCAGATACTGCGTGATGGCGGGGCACATCGTTTCATTGTGGTGGTGCTAACCGATGATTGGGCAAATGTGCCTGAACATTGCGCCGCACTAGTCGAAGTCGATCAACGCATGGGACGTTGGACGCGGGCCGGTGAGGCATGGCCGGTAGCTCCGTTTCAGCCCGATTTACTCGAGCGTCGCGATATTGAACGCCTAACCCATCGCCTATCAACGATCCGCCTGGCCGAAGTTGGTACTGGTCATCATCTACCGCGACAGGTGCGCCTGATCGATCTGCTCACCGCAATGCTTCCCGATGAAGGAGGTATTCCCTCACACTGGCAACAGGTGCCATCTACTGCCTGGCATCATGATGTACCAATTGGTGCGGTGGGTGAAGGAAAATGGTGCTATCTCAATCTCAACGAACATCATCACGGCCCTCACGGTATTATTGCGGGGGCAACCGGCGCCGGGAAGAGTGTCTTGCTTCAGACGATTATTACTGCACTTGCAGTAATGCACGGCCCTGATCGGCTGAATATGATGCTTATTGACTTCAAAGGTGGAGCTGCATTGGCGCCCTTTGCTAACTGGCCTCACACAACCGGTTTTGTTACCGATCTCGACGGACGGCTGGCGATGCGTGCGATTGCCGCGATCAGCAGTGAATTGCGCCGCCGCAAAGCGGCCTTACGCCACGTTTCCGAACGCTACGGTATTCATCTTGAAAATATTGCTGATTATCGTGCACTGGCCGGACGATACTCATTACCACCGCTGCCTAATTTGCTCATCGTGCTCGATGAATTCGACGAGATGACACGGAGTTGTCCCGACTTTGTCAGTGCGCTGATACGGGTCGTGAAGCAAGGTCGTTCGCTTGGCGTGCATCTGCTGATCGCAACCCAACAACCGGCACGAGTGGTAAGTGATGAAATTCGTAGCCAACTGAGCTATTTTATAGCTTTACGCTTAGGAAGCAGCGACGATAGTCGCGAGATGCTTCAGCGTCCTGATGCGGCATTCTTGCCATCACAACTCCCCGGTCGTGCCTATATCCGTAGCGGGAGTGATGTGCGTTTGTTCCAGGTGGCACGGATGGCCGGTCAAACGAACGGTCAGAGTGATCTCGAACTGATCGGGCAAAGACTGATAGGCGCCGGTCAGGTGTACCTCAAAGCTTTGGACTGGCAACCGTTGCCAATCTGGCATCCGCCACTTCCGCCCCGCTTAACGATGCAACTCCCGGCAACCAATACACAAACAGTCGTGGGCTTGCTCGACATACCCCAACAAAGTCGGCAGACGCCACTGCTTATTGATCTACGTTCAGGGCATGTAGCGATCTTTGGCGGACCTGCGAGTGGCAAAAGTACGCTACTGGCTCGTATTGTGCTCGATTTCGCCGAACGGTTATCACCTTCCTCACTCTGGTGTTATTTGATCGACGGTGATGGTCGGCTATTGAGCCTACTGGCCGATCTACCACATGTGGGTGCGCTCGTGCGTCCATTTGAGCACGAGGCGCTTTTGGCACTTTTTCGGCAACTCGAACATCAATTGCGCGAACGACGGGCTAGAGTCCTGGCCGGTCAATCACCAGGGCCAGCATTACTCGTTGTGATCGACCGTCTGGCAGTGCTGCGTGATGAGTTGCGTGATACCCATGGCGAAAGTGATCTGTCCGATCTGGTACGCCTGGCACGTACCGGACGCGACCTCGGTGTACATTTTGTTGTTTGTGCTGACCGACCTGCTGATATGCCTTATCGACTGGCTGCCTTGTTTGAACAACGACTGGCATTGCGGATGGCCGATCTCAACGATTATGCCGATGTGTTTGGTCAACGACCGGTCAATCAGTTGCCACCACAGACACCTGGCCGCGGGTATTGGCTGCATCCTGATGAAGGATTACTTGAGATACAGGTTGCACTACCGACAGGGTGTAGCGAAAGTGGCGATTCGCGTGAGCTGATGCAAGGCATACGAGCACAGGTAGCGGTACTGAAGGCTACGGTAAACCATACCGACCAGATGCCGCCACCGCTGGCGTTATTGCCAGAACGATTGTCTACCACTCACCTACCACCATCAGACTATGCCAATGCAACGTTACGTCTGGTGTGTGGTTTGGCCGCCGAACCACCTGGTCCAGCACGACTATGCCTTACTCCTGAGACATCCCACGCACTTGTGTTTGGTCTGCGGCGAAGTGGCAAAAGTACTGCGCTGTTGACACTGGCTCAGAGTGCACTTACTGCCTTCCCGTCGTTACGGTTGCTGGTGATTGACGGTCCGCGTCGCAGTTTGCACCATTTGCGCACACTGCCGCAAACAGTACGATATGTCGCCGATGAATCAGGCATTGTTACGTTAAGTTCAGAATTAGTTGGATTACGTCGTGATCCAACTACCTGTTATCTAATCGTTATCGACGACTACCAGCTCTGCCGTGAACGCTGGCGTGATCAATTCAGCCAAAGCTACAGTGCAACACCGAATCTCTTCCAACACCTTGTGGAAATCGCCCAGACCGGCAATGAACCGTTCCACCTGCTCATCGCGGCCAGCATTAGTTACGCCGACGATCCACTGATGCGCATACTCGATGGTGCGCGCAACGGTTTGATACTCTGGCCGGGACGCTACGAATCAGGCACTCGACTACTCGGTTTGAGCTTACCCCTCATCGAGCAGCGCAACAGCGACCAGCCACCGGGCCGGGCACTACTAATCAGTGGTGATGAGGAGCCAATAGTGATTCAGGTAGCCAGACACGGAGAGGAGTGAAGATGTTCGCTATTGCCCTATCACGTGCGCTGCACGCACGAGACGATAGCGCCGAGCAGCTCCCTTTTGTTCCCTGTAAGGGTATATGGCGCCACTCTCACACTCGTCGGTCCTTTCAACCACGTGAGAGAGGACGGGAATCAGGGCAAAGGTGTGTGCACCAGATACACTTCACAGCGGGCGCTGAAAACGTTGCCACTCTCTGACCGGTGCACCATTGACACACTCCGTCATGCTGTGCTATTATCAATGACGCAGTGTGTTATAAACCAAGCGGAGCGGAGCGGCATATGCGCTGGATCGGTTGGTCTCTAGCCGGAGCTGGCATAACGGCAGCAGCTATCTTTGCTGCTCGTCGCCCGTTCCTGGCACGACTACTTGACCTACGCTCCGCCGAATATCAGGTCAGCGTGACTCGTGATATTCCTGTGCGCATGCCCGATGGGGTTGTGTTATACGCCGACCACTATGCACCCCGCTCTGGGGAAAGGCACCCGACAATCCTTATTCGCACCCCTTACGGGCGCCCCAGCGAGCTAGGACCATTAGGTATCTTTGAGCATACCGGTTGTATGCTCTTTGCCGAACGTGGCTACCACGTTATCGTCCAGAGTGTTCGTGGCCGTTACCGCTCGGAAGGTGAATTTGAGCCATTTGTAAATGAAGCTGCCGACGGCCGTGCCACGGTGGCCTGGATCGCTTCTCAACCGTGGTTTGACGGCAATCTGGGGTTATGGGGACCAAGCTACGTTGGGTATACGCAGTGGGGGCCAGCAATTGATGGACCACCGTATCTGAAGGCCATTGTCCCAGTTGTAACCAGCGCCCGCTTCTCACAGCTGTTCTACCCCAGTGGCGCTTTCGCATTCGAGTCGACGCTCCGTTGGATTTTTCTGATCGACGCAACCAACCGCCATCGACAGCGACTCGATCCGGCGGCGCTCTGGCGGTTGTTGGTCTTGCGAGAGCGCATTCTGGCCCGTGCGCTCCGTTACCAACCGTATGCCCACGCCGACGTTATTGCAACCGGTGCCACGGTACCCTTTTTTCAGCGCTGGCTTAACGATCCCGATCCACAGGGTGATTACTGGTCAAAGGTAGACATGCATCGCCAGTTGCATCGTATCAACGCAGCCGTGCATCTGGTAGCCGGTTGGTACGACATCTTCCTGCCTGGTCAGTTAGCCGACTACACAGCGCTGCTCGCCGCCGGGAAGCGTCCTTACCTCACCGTCTTACCACGTGCACATACCGATCTGGCATTGGTTTTTGAGGGCATGCGTGAAGGATTGTGGTGGTTTGATGCCCATCTCAAGGGGAAACGTGAATTATTGGCCCGCCGGCCGGTTCGCATTGCGTTGATGGGGAGTCATGAATGGCACGAGATGGATTTCTGGCCGCCACCGGCAACGCTGACACGCTATTTTCTCCAGCCGAATCGTGGACTTGATCGTACTCTACCGCCTGTTAATGCACCACCGAGCTGGTTTGTCTACGATCCTACCAATCCAACACCGGCCATTGGAGGAGCAGTGCTCAGCGCTTGGGGTGGGCCACGTGATCAACGATCGGTGGAAACTCGTGCCGATGTTTTGACATTTACTAGCCAACCATTATCTACCGATCTCGACGTCATCGGGCCGGTGCGTCTCATTCTTTACGTGTGTAGTGATCGACCATTCTTTGATCTGGTTGGCAGACTCTGCGATGTCTATCCTGACGGGCGCAGTATCAATATCTGCGATGGAATAGTGCGGGCACGACCAGGTGTAGGTGAGCAACAGGCCGATGGCTCCTACCGTATCGAAATCGATCTCACCGCAACCGCGCAACGGTTCCGAGCCGGTCATCGCTTACGGGTTCAGATTGCCGGAGGCGGTAGTCCGCGCTGGGGACCGCATCCCGGTGATAACAGCCCTTATGGACAGAGGTACGGTGGTTCGCCTATCAAACAACGTGTGTTTCACGATGCGGCTCATCCTTCGGTTATTGTCTTGCCGGTGGTGAGTCGCAACCCTACCGGATTGTAAGCAATGATAGCATGCACCGCACCCTGCTCCTGTAGGAATACATGGTTTCTTTGAGTTCAGGTCAGGTACTGTATCAGCAAAGGAGAGCTACGACAATGGAGTACGAGCACAGTGCAGAGATCAAAATGTTCCGCCAGACGGTACGTGAGTTCGTAGACAAGGAGATTCGGCCAATTGCCCGCGCTATCGATGAAGAAGAGCGGGTACCTTTTGAAACGATGAAGAAAGCGGCCGAATTAGGATTACTCGGCGTCCCCTTCCCCGAACGTTATGGTGGGCTTGAGCTGGGCATCACCGGTTACTGTGTGCTCATGGAAGAGATCAATCGGGTCTGTGCCAGCCACGCTACGATCATCGGCGCCCACTCGCAACTAGCAGCAATGAGCATCTATCTCGGTGGAACTGAACAACAAAAGGAGACATACCTGCGTGCGCTGATCGAGGGTCGTAAGTGGGGAGCTTGGGCCTTGACCGAGCCTAACGCTGGCTCCGACGCGGCACACATCCAGACTACTGCCGAGCGGCACGGCGACGAATGGGTCCTCAATGGGCAGAAGATGTGGATTACGAACGGTAGCTTCGCCGATGTTATCGTGGTCTTTGCTGCAACCGACAAGAGCCTGGGGGCACGCGGTGGAATTACTGCCTTCATTGTCGAGAAGACGATGCCTGGCTTCCGTGTTGGCAAGGTCGAAGACAAGATGGGGTTGCGCGCTTCACATACGGCAAGCCTCTATTTCGAGAATTGTCGCGTTCCAGCCGAAAATGTCCTTGGGCAGGTTGGCATGGGCTTCCCCCTGGCAATGCGTACCCTTGACATTGGCCGCTGTGGTCTGGGAGCCAGTAGCATTGGCTCGGCGAAAGAAGCCTTTGAAATGAGCCGACGCTATATGATCGAACGTCACCAGTTTGGCCGTCCTATTGCTGAATTTCAGGCCCTCCAGTTTAAGCTGGCCGAGATGGCGGTCAAACTATACACGATGGAGCAGATCGTTTACGATTGTGCCCGTCGGGTGGATGCCGGTCAGCAGGCAACGCTTGAAAGCAGTATCGTGAAGCTATACTGCACCGAAATGGCGAGTCAGATTATTGACGAAGCTATTCAGATTCACGGCGGCATGGGTTTCTCACGCGAACTACCGCTCGAACGGATGTACCGTGACGCACGAGTTACCCGTATCTTCGAGGGCACGAACGAAATTCAGAAGCACGTGATTGCCAGTGAGTTGCTCAAACAGGTCGGGTACAAGATTCGGCTTTATTGAGGGATAAGTGCCCATCGAAGCATCCGAGTCGTTGGAGATAAAGATCAGCGAAGAACATCCCTGACACTTCGCAACCTTGCTCACCGACACCGTGGGCATCACTATCATCGGAGGGGCAAGGCGATGCCTTGCCCACGATTCACGTGCATGATGACGGCTGGGGGAGGGGGGATAGACTCTCATCACCGTAGGGGCAAGCCGGTGCCTTGCCCCAAACTTGCCCCTGCCTTGCCACCTGTAGGATGAAACCCGTCGATGGATCAAACACGATAGACGATCAGCCTGACAGTGGCAAAGCCAGAATTCACCCCCTTATCATCCTCGTCTACCGTTCACGCGGGTCGAGCGCATCGCGTAACCCATCACCCAGGAAGGTGAACGACAGCATCAGTCCGGCAATCAGAATGACCGGAAAACTAAGCAGCCATGGTCCCGACGAGAGATTATTGTAGCCTTCGGTGAGCATCACCCCCAGACTGGTAGGGAAGGGATTGTCGGGGTCTAGTGAGGGACGCATACCAACGCCGAGGATCGTCAATACCGCTTCAGTACTGATTAATGCTGGAATACTAAACGAGGTCGAGACAATAATCGGTGCTAACGTATTGGGCAAAATATGCCGCCAGAGAATAGCCAGCGTCGGCACACCAATCGTACGTGCTGCCTCAACAAACTCTTTTTCCTTGAGAGATAGCACCTGACCCCGGACCAGACGTGCAATACCGGTCCAGCTCACCAACGAAACGGCAACGAAAATGAGCAACAGACCATTAAATGTGCGACCGAGCCAGGTCTCGCGAAAAGCGGTTGATAAGGCGATGATAAAGAGTAAATCAGGGAATGCAGCAACGATCTCGGTAAACCGCATCAACAAATTATCAAGCCACCCACCCGCAAATCCAGAGATCAGACCAATGGTAACGCCGATGAACAAAATGGCTACCTGTGGCACAACACCAACGATCAACGACACCCGGATAGCATAAATCAGACGCGACAACACATCACGTCCTAGCGTATCGGTTCCCAAGAGATGCTCAGGTACACCCATGCGAGCCGGGTTATCGGTAACCCAGGCTGGTGGTCGCAAACTATTGTTCGGAATCTGCTGCACCGGGTTATACGGCGCCAGCCATGGAGCGGCCACAGCCACGATAATGTAGAAAACAATGACGATCAGCCCCACAACGGCCGCACGATTACGCAGTAAACGACTCAGGGCATCTGACCACAAACTGCGCGGTTTCGTGTTCAGGGTCTGGAGATCAATCGGGTTAGTCAGCGACTTAGCTGATGAAGTCACGACTGCTCCTCACTACTTATAACTGATCCGCGGGTCGAGCACGCCATAGGCAATATCAACCAGAAGATTGGCAATTCCCAGAAAGAAGACATAAATCAGTGACCCAGCCATAATCATCGAATAGTCACGCTTGCCGATAGCATCAACAAATGTTCTTCCCATACCAGGAACTTGAAAGATGGTCTCAACAAACAACGTGCCGGTAATTAGACCAGCTAACGCTGGCCCCAGAACCGTCACTACCGGCAACAAAGCATTTTTCAGCATGTGACGCCAGATAACAACCTGATCCGACAGGCCTTTCGCCTGCGCAGTACGAATATAGTCTTGTCGCTTCACTTCAAGCACACTGGCTCGGGTGAGGCGGGCAATAAACGCCATGCTGGTCGATCCCAAGGCCACCGTTGGCAAGACCCACGGTTTAACAGGATCGCTCCAATCGGGGATTACGGTGAACCAGTTGAGGATCACAGCAAATACAATGACCAGAATCAGACTGGTAATCAGCGTACCCAGTGCCACAAAGATCGTTGACGACAGCGAGAGGAGGTAATCGAGCCAGGTATTCTGGCGTAACGCTGCCATCACACCCAGCGGAATACCGAACACAACGGCAAAGGCCAGCGCCTGTAAGCCCAACCGTGCTGAGTAGTAAAACTTACTCGGTCGCGATGGCGTTCCCTCAAACAGTTCCTGTTGCACTGTACGCGCACCACGGGAAGTGTAAGTTGGCCCCAAATTACCAGCAATTGCGCCCCACTGAATCTTCCATTCACCACTGCGTGGGTCACGCATAACATCAAAAAACATATAGCGGGTAAATTGTCGCCAGAACGGAAGATCCATGCCAAAACGTTCGCGCAAGATGGCTTCAACTCGTGGCGAAAGTTGGCGACGTTCAGGTTGGGTGTCAAACGGCCCCCCCGGTGTTAGCTTGGCAATGCCAAAAGTAATAAAACCGACCAAAATCAACACCGGGATGTTCCATAAAATACGCCGAATAATATAGGCAGTCATAGCAATTACCGGGTGGCGCGAGCAGTTTGTGCTCGCGCCACCAATGGGGCGTCAGCGACGCCACTAGGGTTGCACATCAACATTAGGCAGGTTGAAGAAACCGAGCCAGTAATCAAGAGGTGTAATAGTTTCAGGTGTCACACCCTTAACGTAAGGCTTCACCAAGACCGGCCCACCATTGTTGAGCATAAACACGACTGGCACATCTTCAACCAGAATGGTCTGAGCCTGCGCGTACAGCTCAGCCCGACGCACCGGGTCTTGCTCGACATCGGCCTGACGCACCAACTCATCGAGTTTCGGATTCGAGTAGTTGACACGGGCACTCAGTAAGCCGTTCGTCTGGAAGAGTGAAATCCAGTTCTGCGGGTCGGGATAGTCGGCGCACCAGCCGAGCGAGAACATCTGCGGTGGATTATCCTTAGTCGCAGCAGCAAAAGCCGTCGGATCAATTGGATCGAGGATAACGTCAATGCCCAGATTCTGCTTGAACTGGTTCGCTACCCACTCGAAGCGCGCATTATTGCGTGCCGTACCTGAGTAAGTCAGGCGAATCTCCGGCAATCCCTGGCCATTGGGATACCCAGCCTCGGCAAGAGTCTGTTTTGCCTTCTCTGGATTGAACTCCCACATCTTCAAATCAGGCTGGTAGCCAGGGAAACCGGGTGGAATGAAGCTGTAGGTAGGCGTACCCAAACCCTGGAAAACATCACGTACATACGCTTCGCGGTCGAGCGCCTGTGCAAAGGCCTGCCGCACCAGTTTGTTGTCGAACGGTGGTTTCGTAAGGTTAAAACCGAAGTAGAAGGTGCACGACCCAGGTACATCAATCGTCTGCTTGCTCAACACCGGATCAGACTTGACCGTTGCCAGGTCTTCGGCACCAACACCGAGCATGTCGATCTCACCGTTCTGGTAGGCCTGGAAAGCAACCTGGCCATCGGTGATCATGTAGTACTCAACACGCTTGAGTTTAACCGGACCGAGTGGGCCAACGTAGTAGGGATTCGGCTCCCATACCGCCTTACTATCGTGCTCCCACTCTTTGAGGACGAACGGCCCATTCCCAACATAGTTTTCGGGGTAGTACCACCAGTCATCACCCTTTGCCACATCTTCTTCGCGAACCGGTGCGCCGATCCAGAGCGCGGCCATGCTGAGGAAGTAAGGTGCCGGTGCAACCAGCTCGATCTGGAGTGTGTAATCGTCGAGCGCTTTAACGCCGAATTCATCACGCAGCTTTTCAAGATCGAGCTTCATGACCTCTTCCATCGACAGACCCTGACACGCGGCGGCACTGTACTCACTGTAGCCCTTAATAATGCCACAAGGCAGCGACTGATACTCACCGGCTGTTTCCGGATCGGCCAACCGCTTCCAGGCATATTCAAAATTGTAAGCAGTGAGTGGAGTACCGTCACTGTACTTGCCATCGCGCCGCAGCGTAAAGGTATAAACCTTCCCATCTGCTGAAACATCGACCTTTTCGGCGGCGCCAGGAATAGGGTTCATGTTGAGATCGAAGGTCATCAGAGCCTGATAAGCCATCATGATGAACTGAATCTCATTGACGAAGCTCGCCTTCTGCGGATCGATATTGTCTGGTTCAGACCCGGTAACCAGGCGAAGTACACCAGGTTGAGCAGTACCAACAACCGGAGCCGCTGTCGGTTGGGCAGCCGGTGCCGTGGTTGGCTGCGTAGCAGGAGCTGAACCGCCACCGCAGGCCGCTAAAATGGGCAATAGTATGCCAAATAGCAGAGCCAGGGCATATGGATGACGCCAATATAGGAGACTCATTGCTATACTCCTTGGGGTATCTGGGAAGCGAAAGATTATCTGACCAACGAGGAGACCCAACAATCGAATCATGTTTCACCAGACGCTCTCGTCGTTAACGTTCAGCTCAGGAAACGAAGAGTGCCAGACAGTGCAATAAGGCACCTCCTTTCTCCTCTGTTGCAGGATGAAAACTTCTGTGTACAACCATTGCCTGTGTGTGGCAATGATCGTAACATGCTTCACAGATTCTTGTCAAGACAAAGAATACAATTGGAAGAATTGAAGAAGAGGTAGGGGTAGATTTTGAACCCATCTCTAGCGCGTGCCAGAGATTGGATTGCTCAGGTCACGTTCCGTTCAAACACGCGCTCGTAGCACCGCAGCAGCAGCAATGATAAAAAATATCTGTACTCCCACCGAAAATCCCTGCCAGAGACGCGCAGCCAATGGGCTACGCCGGTAGACGATCAAACCAGCGAGTACATTAACCAACGACGTAAGGAAGGCGGCAATAGGTAGAAAAAAGATGCGAACGCGGGGAACCAGTTCTGCAGCCGCCCCGATCTGATCACCGCGCCATTCAATTTCGGCAGGTAATGCAGGATAGATGACGGCTAACGCTCCAAACAGGAGCAAGTTTAAGGTTAAAGTGACCAATAGCAGGCGACGAACCACCGCGTCGGCCCAAAAGTCGTACCCCAGGAAGTGAGCAACGTGAATACCTGGAGTGAGAGTCTGAACAGCACCTAAACGGCGTCGCTGTTCCAGTTCTTGCACAAAGGTCTCCTGATCAACCGGTGAGATCGCATACGCCTCTTGACCAACGTAAATGACAAGCGCTTCCGCTAGGGAGCGGGTTGTAAAGCAATGAATGGTTATACCATCGAGGGTTTTGACTCGGCCATGGTAGTAACCGATGCTGGCAAGAGCAGTCTGCCAGTTGTCAACAGCGCGGGCTCCGCGATCAATCCGTTCTATCAGATGTAGTGGAATAACAGCCCGACTGCCCAACCAGTAGATGTAGAGTCCATTCCGGTCAAGCCCATACTGTAGGGTCAATGTAGCCCCGAAGCGATACCATAGTGCGCCGGTCAGAATAAGCAAACCAAGGCCTAATACCGCCTCAGCAAAAAACCAGCCATCAATCGGCCACTGTGCAGGGGAAGCGGCAGTCACGTGCGAAAACAGGTTGGCAAACAGCCCAATTGCCCCTACCAGGCTGCTAATGGCAAGAGCAAGTGCAATCCAGATTCGTGATGATGGGAGCGGACGCCAGCGTTGCATAAGCATCATGCGTGCCGAAGCCAAGACTTCGGCACGCGCTAGACTATGGAACAGTCGTTGTTGATGTTGGGGTCGGTGTTCCTTCCGCAGTCGGCTCTTCAGGTATTTCCGCAGTTGGGGCCAATGTCGGCGTTGGGAACGGAGTGGGCGGACCAGGCAGATACGTTGGCACCGGCGTCGGAATCGGCTGGGTTGGCACAGGCGTTAAGGTTGGTGTTGGCTCGGGGAAACGCCGGACATCAGCAGCAGCGCGCTGCTCGGCCATCCAACGGTCAAAGGCTTCAGTGCGAGCCTTCTGTAACTGATCCTCTCGCGAAGGGATCGTCTGGTCGATGACTTCCAAGATATGCCAGCCAAACTGCGTGCGGATCGGGTCACTGATCTGATTGACCGGCAGGATGAAGGCGGCTGTCACCAATTCGGGCGGATAGGTGGCACCATTATCGGCGACACCATTACGATCAAACGATCCAATATCACCACCATTCTCACGCGATCCAATATCATCGGAACGTTCTGCAGCCAGGGTTGCGAAATCAGCACCGGCGCGTAACCGGGCTACAATGTCTTGCGCGGCAGGTAATGCGGCGGCAAACGCGGCCTCGATTTGCTCAGCCGTTGCTTCAGCGGGCGGCGTCACCGCTACCAGAATCTGACGCGCTCTTACCCGCTCCGGCTCGGTGCTGTAGGTGAACCCGTCTTCAGGCACCAGACGCGCCTGAATCTGGTCATTGAGTAAGCGCTCACGGTATTGTTCGAGCAGCGCCTGTCGAAACTCATCTTTGGTCAGCTCAGGCTTCTTCTCAGTCACCACCAGTTCAAGTTCGTAACGACGGTAGATTTCATCGATAATCTGGTCAAACTGTACTCGTGCCTCAGCCGGTAGCGGAGTCGGTTCAGGAGTAAAGGTTGGCAATGGTGTCGGTGATGGTTCTGGCGTAGGTGTTGGACCACCGGGCGTCGGCGAGGGTATAGCGGTCGGTTCGGTGGTAGCCGTCGCTGCTGGATCAACAGTTGGCTCTGGCGTCACATTTGGATCGGGCGTTGGTGTAGGCGAAGGAAGTGGTGGAATAAAGATAAATCCAAGATCGGCCACAATATTCTGCACGACCTCATCATCATTTACCACAATTCCAAATTCACCGGCAGCCCGTTGCTTGAGCTGACGGTCGATCCATTCTGAAACTACCTGCTGATCAATCTCGGCACGGCGTAAGGTACGAATTTGTTGATCGATTACAATACTCCGCCCCTGAAATTGCTGGGAAATTTGCGGATTGCTGCCGAAAAGATCGAGCAACTGAAAGTTCTGAATAATCTGGCGTGCATAGGCGATCCGCTGTTCACGCCAGTAATCGCTACGAGTCAGGGTAGCAGCACCAACCTGCGCTACTGGTCGGCTGGGGATCCAGAGTTGTTCGTAGGCCAAACCACTCACCACAGCCAGTAACGCAATCGCGATGGCAGCGGCAGTGACAGTGACAATCAGCCGTTGACGACGCTCTTCTTCTAAACGACGACGTGATGGACGGCGCGGCGCGGGCGTTTGCGCCGATGACGGAGCGCTCCGTGGCGGTTTGGTTTTTTGTGACATAGGCTAAAACGGAATATCATCATCACCAATGTCCGGCGGCGGTTCACGATGAGGGCTACGTGATGGATCGTCGATACGTGATGAGCGTTGATCGAGCAAAATCATATCCTGCATCACGACCTCAAGTCGTGAACGGGCTTGGCCGGTCTGCGCATCTGTCCACGTTCGCGTTTGCAAACGTCCCTCGATATAGACTCGTGCACCACGACTGAGATATTGGTGACAGATTTCAGCCAATCGATTCCAGGCAACGACATTAAACCATTCGGTCTCTTCGTGCAAATTACCATTCTGGTCACGCCATTGGTGACCAGCCGCAACGCGAAAGGTAGCGACCGGCGTGCCGGCAGCAGTGTGACGAAGTTCAGGGTCGGCGCCAAGGCGACCAATGATTAAAATCTTATTTAAATCACGTGCCATGGCGTTTCCCCCTATCTGTCGCGTGCTCTACCGCTGACACACCGGTCTGGCAGCTACGCCTCACTCGATGTCTCCGTTGTTTCCGTGGCCGCCGATTCGACGGTTTCAACCGGCTCGGTACGAATCGGTTTTTCGTCCACCAGTACCAGGAGGTGGCGAAGAATGTTGTCGTTCAACCGGATCGCCCGATCTAGCTCGGCAACTTTGGCAGCGCTCAACTCGAGGGTGAAAAAGACGTAATAACCCTCAGTGAACTTGCGCCGGCTGGCTTCGCCAGTCACATATTCACGGATGGGGTACGCCAGCTTCCGACGGCCCCACGGCGACGACTGGCTCACGGTGTGGACTTGCCCGCCAAGCTGTTCAACTGTCTGCTTGATGCGGTCGATGTTGGCAGGAATGCCCTCTTCGTTAGCGTACAACGGACTGATGATGATGACAAGCTCGTACTTTCGACGACGATCGCGCACAAAATCCTCCTCTGGTGATGTTTCGCTCAGCGTGCAGTCGGCAGCGCGTTCCGACTGGGTGGCGAAACAGAAAGACTGACGGGAGCTTCCTGTAACACTCCCTCGTAACATCAAGCGATTATAACACAACCTTGACCAATATGATGTCGGATATGCAACGGTTTCACCTCACCCGACAGTGGAATGAGATGAGAGGGAAGAGCAGTGAAGAGAGATAGATACATTCCTAACCCGTCCGCTCTACGTGTAGAGACGCACAGTTTTCCGTCCCAAAATGAACGGCCCGACTTCCTGTTGGCTCACCAATCATAGGCTGAATATGGTCAGGGGGTGGGGTGCAATATAACGCGGGTTGCCGCCTGCCCATCCAGGCAGTTGCGTAGGTCGCGAGTCATCAGCAGCGGGCGGGTAATAGTTTTCAGTGTCGCTCCGCTGTTGAACCGTTCGGTCATTAGTGTCGTATCAGAAGCTGAGCACTCTAAACAGCCTTAAGTGGGTCATAAACCTATTGACGGCTCCCTGCAACAGATGTATAATGCATCTCCGGTTGAGCCAATCAACCATGTCATTCGCGCCCCCCGTTACGTTTGGGTTACGGGTTTCGCGTTTCGGGAAGGCACCCGATACTCGTAACACGCAACACCGAACGCCGAGCGGAAATCGTCGTCACGGCAATGTCGATTGCCCTGGGTAGAGACGGCGTCGGGTGGGCTAGTGTGAGGCAGTATGGACGGCGCATACAATTTACGCGCGATTCAGCGCTTACCCAACTGCACACCTGTACGCCGTGCGTCGGTAGAATGGCTCTACTAGACGTGCGCGAGTGACGCTGCACGCTCTCGCTCCTCCGGCCACTGCATCAGGTGCAGGGCCTTTTTTAATCCCCTGACGCTGAATCGCTATCGCCATGGCGTTGTTGTGCCGGTCACAACAACAGCCACTGTACGCTTGTGATCTTGCCCGCTTCTGGTGGGAAGGGTCTCGTCTTGCCGTGGTTTCGTTACGTGGGTCACCACCCGCTTTGCAGACAAATGGAGGGATGTGGTACAGTTGAAGACGCTAACCTTTGCCGATTTGATAGCACAACAGACCGGCTTTGCCGGTGAAGGCCGCCTGACCGATTTCGTGAGCCGCTACGATGGTGAGCTTTACTTCGGCGATCGTCTCAACTTGAATCGGCTGGTACGTCAATATGGCGCACCTCTGGAAGTTGTTTATACCCCGCAAATTACTGCTCAAGTTCAACAAATGATCGATTGGGCTACGCAGGCTCGTATCGCTACAGAATACGCGGCGCCATTTCATTACGCCTACGCGACAAAGGCAAACTTTGCTGCCGAGGCAGTGAAAACGGCATTGGCTGCCGGCGCTCATTACGAAACCTCGGCAACTGCCGATCTCATCATTGCTCATGGTCTCTGGCGTCAGGGTGTTTTACCTCCTGATCGATTGATCTGTTGCAATGGATCGAAGGAGCCAGCCTACCGCGATGCAATCCGTCAATTTCGCCTCGACGGTTGCGAGACTGTTATTCCCGTGCTCGATGATCTCTCCGAATTGCGTGATCTGATCACCACTCCCGCACCGCTGCAATTCGGTGTGCGCGAACGGGCTGCTGGCAACCGTGATGGACGTCATCCCGGGAACGATCGTTTTGGGCTGACAACGGCCGAAATTGAGCAGGCTGCTATCTTAATCTCGGGAACTGACCACAGTCTTGTGCTTTATCACGCGATGATCGGTAGTCAGATCGAAGATGAGGCACATTTTTTACATACCCTCCGTGCTTCGATTGAAAATTACTGTCGTCTACGCCGTCGTGTGCCAACGTTACGCTATTTCAATTTCGGTGGTGGCATGCCAACGGCCGGTTATCAATTGCAGTTCCACTTTGATTATCAACGCTTTCTTAGTCGGCTGATGACGACAATCCAGGAGATATGCGCCGATTATGAGGTGCCTGTTCCTGAGTTAATCGGAGAGTTTGGGCGCTATACTGTCGCAACCCACAGTGCTTATCTGGTTGAAGTAGGCGCCGTCAAGCAGGGTCAACCCGATCAACCGGATTGGTATCTGGTTAATGGGTCACTGATGGTGATGCTGCCCGATACGCTCTTCGTCAGTGGACAGGAATTCGTAATCTTGCCACTCAGCGACTGGCATCGTCCACTACGTCCAGTACGGCTTGCCGGTCGTCGCACCTGTGATAGCGACGACATTTATCCGCGACCTGATCGGCCACCGTTGTGGCTACCGGCAACTGATGGCGGACTGATACTGGCTATCTTTGGTATTGGTGCATATCAGCAGATGATTTCCGGACGGGGTGGCGCACACCACTGTCTGACCCCAGAAGCGGCGCGCTTCATTGTCGAAGAGCGCAATGGTCGCCTTAGCTCTCGTTTAGTGCCACAGCAAGACCAGGCGACAATTATGCGGTTACTTGGCTACCGACCGCAACCAACTGCAATACCTATCCCATTCCGCCAACCAGCCCGTCCGGTCGCTTTGGCTACTCGACGGCGTACCCGTGAACGGGCTATGTCGATGTAGGTGCCTCCTGCTCGTTTTGCAATCCAGGAGTGGTACAGCAATGCTGTACCACTCTTTGTTCTCCCTCCTATCTCCTTACAACACAGCACATGCTGGACTGCTACAATGTGATAGGATGGAGCACACCAGAAAACCTCTGCTTCCACATCAAGGGGGTTCCCATGCGAGCTGTTTACTACGAAGCGTTCGGTCAGATGCCCTGGATCGCCAATCTCCCTGATCCAACCCCACCTGCCGAGGGGGTTGTGCTCGCGGTACGTGCTACTGGTCTGTGCCGTAGCGACTGGCACGGTTGGATGGGACATGATCCAGACATTAAGTTACCCCACGTACCAGGGCATGAGTTGGCCGGTGAGATTGTGGCTGTAGGCGCACAGGTGCGACGCTGGCACATCGGTGATCGGGTAACCGTGCCTTTCGTTTGTGCCTGTGGTTTTTGCCCCCAGTGTCAGGCTGGTCAGCAGCAGGTGTGCGATAACCAGTTTCAACCAGGTTTTACCCACTGGGGATCATTTGCCGAATATGTTGCCATTGATCGTGCCGATCTCAACCTCGTGCGCTTGCCCGATGATATGAACTTTACCACCGCCGCCAGCCTTGGGTGCCGTTTTGCCACCGCCTTTCGTGCCGTCGTTGATCTGGGCAGAATCACTGCCGGTGAATGGGTAGCAGTCTATGGCTGCGGTGGTGTTGGGCTGTCGGCGATAATGCTGGCGGCTGCACTCGGTGGACAGGTGATCGGCATCGATATTAATCAGGAACGACTGGCACTTGCCCAAACGCTGGGCGCCACGGCAGTGGTTGATGCAACCACCGAAACCGATGTCGTTCAAGCCGTGCGCGATCTCAGTCGGGGTGGCGTGCATCTCTCTATAGATGCGCTGGGCAGTCCAACCACATGTGCCAATTCCATTGCCAGTCTGCGCAAACGCGGGCGGCATGTCCAGGTAGGATTACTGTTAGCCGAACAACGCATGCCGCCACTGCCGATGGATATTGTCGTAGCCCGCGAGTTAACGATCATGGGTAGCCACGGCATGCAGGCGCATCGTTATGATGCTATGCTCGACCTGATACAATCCGGTAAAGTACATCCGCAACGACTGATCGGACGCACTATCCGTCTGGACGAAGCACCAGAAGCGCTGGTCGATCTCGATAGCTTTCGCGGTGCTGGAGTGACGGTAATTACCGAGTTTTAGCGTCAGAGCTAATGGGAGGGCTATCAAGACTGTCTGGTCACATGCGTGCGCGAAAGTACCTGTACTTTCATTGCCCTGCAAGCATCATATCCAGGCCCTTTCCGCGCTTGATTGTGAGTGGAAGGGATGAAATAGAAAGCGAGGAATTTCAAACCGGCTCCGAGAGTCGACCTAACGACCGTAGCACCTCATGCACGCCGCGTAGGCGATAACCCAATTGGCGTGCACGACTGATGTCAAGCGCACAATTACGCGGCCGTGGTGTCGGACTTTCGGCGCTAAACCCACCAACGATCCGGTCAGGATCAAGACCATGCGCTTGCGCGAGCAGGCGCCCCCATTCGTAACGGCTGAGTGTCTCGGCGCCAGCAAAGTTGATCACACCGTAATAATCGCTCTGCGCCAGATCGAGCAATGCCGTCGCCAAATCTTCTACAAACACCGGACAACGAAGCTCGTCACGAAAGAGCCGTTCAGAGCGTTCACCACGCGCTATTGCCAGAGCAAAGGCGCTGTGACGATCTATTGGCTCGAAGCCATAGATAAGCGATGTGCGCACAATGGCCGCTGCCGGATGGCGCCTCTGTACCAACGCTTCAGCGCGTGCCTTCGCCTGGCCATAATCGGTGATCGGGTTGGGTGGATCTTCCTCGGTATAAGCCCCGACTTTTTCGCCATCGAAAATAACATCACTCGACAGGTGTATCAAGCGTGCCCCTACCTCTGCTGCGGCCTCAGCCACGTAACCGGCACCTTCACCGGTAACTGCCATGAGGTCGGGATCGTACTGGCGAAATGCGGTGTGAATGATAACGGTTGGCCGAACGTCGCGGATCAACGATCTAATCGCTGCCGGTTCGCGTAGATCGAGATGATACCAGGCAACGTCCGATGTTGGCGATGGTGGTTGAGCGTGAAATGTCGCTGCCACCTTTAAGCCACGAAAACTGGCCTGACGGATCAACGCCCGACCAAGATACCCTGTACCACCGGTGATCAGATAACAATCGGCATTCATCTCGTTTCCGTTCTGCTACGTATGGGTCTGAATATGCTCTTTTCGCAGGTTACCGTCTGTCACCGCCCTCTTCCGCTCTCGGATGCGAAAGGAGCAGAGAATGGTAAGGTTGCCAGGTGTGCTAACTAGGCACAGTAGTGTCAGTCACTGGCTCAGATCGGATTCCACCCACTTGTACCAGAAAGCGGATCGGCGACCGTGATCCCATGCAAGCGTAGGGGCGTGTTCAACGCTACCTATGTCATTCCTAGCGGTTATCTTCTGCTCCCATCAGATAAGGTGAAGCAACCTGCCGGTTCACCCTGCTGCCACAACCTGCTGTTATTCCGCGATTTTCGCACCAGTTCTGGGCTTACTTTGATTTCGGATCAATCGGCCCTAGTGGATCGAGACCATGTTCACCCCAGGCTACCAGGGCCTTACGCGCCGCAGCCTTCTTGGCCTCTTTCTTACTTGAACCAGAACCGGTAAACTGGTGGCCCATAACATTCACCGCCATGACATACTCGCGACAATGTTCAGGGCCACGCTCCTCAACCATCTCGTA
>NZ_JPIM01000069.1 GCF_000735195.1 Chloroflexus sp. MS-G | reverse complement strand
GCTGCGTGGTTTCCGGCGCCCCCGTGCACGTCGTGATGAAGCCTGCCGGCACGTCACGCAATGACCTGGGTGTGCGGGCCTCCGGCCCGCGTTGGATAAGTGGGTAAGGGGAACGCATCGGCTGGCGCATCAGCACCCCAGCCACCCCTGCCTGCAAGGGGAATAAAACCCGCCCGTGCAATACGAAGCACTACCGGTAACACACATGGAAGCCCGATCAGGCTACGAAAGAAGAGAATTTGAAAGGTGGACAATTCGGCAGCCAGCTCACGCCCGCCTACTGCCATCGTACTGAATGAGACAAGTGCGCCAGCCATCCAGAACGCTGCGTGCCAGGTAGAAGTGAGACGCTGAAGGAATACCGTATGCATGTGTTTTCTGCACAGTCATTAATTAGGAAATAGGTGATGGTCTGAGGTTCAACCGCTGGAAAGAATACTACTCTATCGCCTCGCCATTCTCCATCTTAGGTGTTTCGGTTAGCTCGCGGTAAAGCTGCACGACCGGATCATCCCGTCTACGTCGCGGATTAATCCCGGTGGCCGAGAGATAGCGCTGGTAGGCCCGCTGCATCTCTGTCGGCAATCCGAGACGTTGCCCGGCGCGCAAAAGCCTGCTTACGACCGCGGCTGCCCTCGGCTCATGCGCCAGGACGCGCTGACAATACTGTAAGCACTGCTGATCGTCACCACCGGCAAATGCCTCTGCTGCTAACCGTTCCCCGGCAATGACTACTTTACTAAGCAACTGTGCACCACGTTCAGTCGCCCAATCCTGCGCTCCGACCACACCTTCCATGTACGGCCCATCGTACAGTTCGAGCACGTACTGGTACAACGAAAGCGCAACGTGGATGCCCTGCTCATGAGCCGTTCTGGTTGCCAGATCGAACGTTCGCTCCAGGATGTCGGCATCGCTCTGGTAGAGATCGGGGTTCAGCGCACAACGTTGCCGGTCGGTGTAGAGGAGATTCGTTGCTAATTCCTCTCCGCAGAGCTGTTGCAGAAGTTGACGCAACGCGGTGAGGGTACGGGCAAAACTGCTCGAGCTGGCTGTACCTCCCCAAATCGCCTCGGCGATCTCGCTCCGTGTTGCTCCCTCGGCGCCACAATGCACCAGGTAGGCAAAGATGCCTTGCACCTTCCTGCCACCGGCCCGACCGCCCTCGCTCTGCCCCCATTCGTCTGCCTTGATCTGCCGACTGTCGATAAAGACCTGAAAGTCGCCCAGGCAACGCACGTAAACGCCGCGAAACGGACGAAGGTCAACCGATAGACCACTGATTTCACCAATCGTGATCAACGCTGTCCGCGCCTGTTCGGCTAGCGCAGGATCATCGAGCAAGCGCCGCAAATAGGTCAGTGCACGTTTACCGTAATGGGTGAGCAGAATTGTCGTCGCATGTTGACGTACCGCGGGATCGCTGTGATTCAGCAAGGGCAGGTAGAGAATGACTGGATGAGACATGCTCTTTACTCACTTACTTCTTCATTATCAGACGCTAACCGACGAACGACATTAATCGAGGGATCAATCCGGAGTTCGCCATGCTCATCAAACTCAACCAACAGGATTTCACGACCTTCACTCATCATACTTGCCCGCACCCGACCAGCGCCGTAGGGGAGGCAGATGATGCGATCACCCGGCTGAAAACGTGTTTCGCCGGTTGATTCACGAAGTGGCCGCGGCGGACGGCCCGGCGCAGGTGACGGAGCATGCCCCCGTCGCTGTCGGAGACGGGCCAGTATCGCTTCGGGATCGGGAAGAGGTTCTGCTGATGGGGTAGAGGATGGTGGCTCTGGTGGGGCTGGGGTTCCCTGACGCTCATGTGAAAGTTGACGGCTATTTGGCCTGCGAGGGCGCTGATAAGGAGCGTGTTGTGGTTCCACCGGGCGTTTATCCGCTGGTGGCTGGTCAGACAGCGGTTCGGGATGCGTAGGCGTCTGTGCCGGTGGTGCAGGTATTGGTACCGGTGGTTCAGCCACACGCACGGTTGTTTCAGGTTGTGCAACACCGGTCGGCGATCCCACCGGTATCGCTACGGCTGCATCAGTTTCACCTCCCAAGATCGCCAGTAGCCAATCCATATCGGTACGTGCCAACACATCACACAACGGATCGCTACGCTGATCAAGAGCTACATCGTAAGCCAGGGGTAAGATCGTTTCGAGCTGCTCGTACAGCCATTCAGCCAGCCCATTTCCATTCGGTTGGGAATCAATGAAATAAAGACGCTGTGTTTCCGGATCGTAAGCAGGCACACAATCCTCCAACCGCGCCAGCGTCGTTAATGCGATGGCCGCTGCACAAGACCAGCCAATCTGTTGACCAATAACCTGGAGAGGGCGTGTAAGATGCACCCACACTGCCAAACTGCGCCACTGCTGCGAGAGTGGTTCTGGTAGCGTGCGCTCTTGCGCCGGATTGCGCCCGATCTGTTCACGGTAGGCATAGGTCTGCTCTTCAATCAAAACTCGGCCCCAGCTCAGCTTCAGCCCGCGTCCTGCACCGGTACGCCGCAATTCACGTTGCGCCCACTCTTCAAGAATCTGCACCTGACAGGAACGAAGGGGAAGCGTGCGTCTTCCATCTTGACCGGTCAACTGTAGAGTTCCCTGATCTTCGTCCAGGCTCACCACTCGTACCCCACCACGTAATGGTGGCAAAGCTGCCATTGGGTGTGCCCAACGGTTGGCAAGTGATGGATCGACCGTTCCGTACTGCTGACCCTGAGCATCGAGCAACCTGAGCGGCTCCATCCCGGCTGCGTGCAATTCGAGTAGAATGTACGGATCGCTCTGCGTAGTGGGTAACCAGACGGGTGGCGTATCAGGCAGACGACAAAGGGAACCTTGGGTGGTGAGCCGGTCCACGATTGGTTCGAGTTGCCACTGCCGAATTTCATCTTCGCGTAGCGGTTGTTCGCTGGCTGCACATACCAGATGTAGCGCGACAACAAACGGATTGATCGTTACTGTCGGCCAGACCGGTGGCCGTAAGAGCGGCCAGGTTGTCAGATCGGTCACCGCCAGCCGCTGTAGAGCTGGTTCTGCCATCCCACGCCCCAGCAGTAAAATCACCAGAGCGGCGCCGCTATTCAGTGCTGCCTGCAAGGTTGCAGCTCCTACATCAGCGCCGGTAACAATGTGAACGTGTGCGGGTAATGGTTGGACACCCACACTGACCCGCTTCTGCGCGAACATCGGGCGCAGGATACCGACTTCAAATGGCGTTGTTAGCAGATGAACGCTGGCGCCAGCGTTGAGGAACGCTTCGGTCAACGTTGCAAGGTCGCGCTGGCGCTCGCCACTGCTCTGCCAGAGTGCCAGTGTTGTCGGCGAACGTGGTAAATCCTCGGCTGCGCTCAGCCGCCATTCACGGCCACTGAGAAGCTGAAGTGCGACTTCTGCGCCTTCAACCTGCGCCAGACTTCCACCTAGCAACAGGGGGTGAGGGGTAAGTCGGGCAGCTCGTAAGAGGATCATCATCAGATGACCGGCTGCCATCCCATAGTATACATGGAGATCAGCGACTGCGATCAACTGTAATTGCTGCCAGAAGAAGCGCCAGGCGCGGTCGTGAAAGCGTAGCAGATGGCTATGCAATTCGGGCAGCGTAGTAATGACCAGCCGTGCGGTCGGCGCCAGCCGCCGTCGGTCGCCAACGGTTGCGGCAATGGTTATCACCGGACGACAATGTTCAACCATTGCCATCGCTTCGCGTTCGTGGAGAAGTGCCTGAGCGGGATCGGAGACAACGAGTAATGCGGTAGCCGACGGTTCATTGCGTAGGAAATCGAGTATCAGCAGATGCAGACTGGCGCGACTCAGCACCCCACTTCCTGTGATCGCAAACGGGGCTCTCCGGCGCAGTGCAGCCAGAGCAATTGATTGAGCCTGGAAGAAAGAAGTACCGATAACGCGCACCCATGCTTCTTGTAATGCCTGATCAACTGCTAGGTGACTGATGCGCACGCCAAGACTCGCCGGAAATGTCTGCAAGGCGATGAGCGGCGACGGTGAGCGGCTAGTATGCGAAGCCAGTTTGCGCAGAATGTCGATCAGGTCATTCATAGCTATGATCATAACACGAGCGTGCGAATACGTGAATGTCTGCGTATTGTATAACGGGGTGTTTCAAGGTTTTCATCTTCAGCAGAGATGAGGAGAAGAGCGAAACGAGCACGGTAGTGTGCGTGGAAGCGCAGCTTTCTGTTCTAGGAACCTGATCAAAAATCCAGATTTCTCATTGGGTACGCACCACACCCATACAACCATCGCGTGAGGGGTTGCCCACATTCTTTCGCGCCAGCCCCATATTCCCCCTTCCTCTCCCCGTGGGGAAGCGGAAAGGAGGCTAGGGGAAGGTGAGGATCGCCAGGCATGCGCCGCAGCACCGGCGCTGAACCCGATGCCACCCGTCTCCATCGCGTCGAAGAGACGCCTGCGTTACCCGCTAGCGTTCCCCTAACCATTCTGGCAATACCATGACCAATCCTTATCAAAAGCCCGAGTTTTTGATTATGCGCTCTCGCTGGTCTGCGGACAGGTCCCTCGTTCATGCGCCGATGATACCCGTTATCACGTTGTAGGAGCAGGTTCTCAATTCGCCTCAGATAGTGTCTGCTTATGATTAGCTGGTCAACCATTGCCACCACAATCGGGTAAATATCCCGCCGAGTTCGCGCATACGCTGCCAGCGGAGTTGCATTTTTCGCCAGGGTGACGCAATCCGGTCTTCGAGCTGATCGAGGTGCAGTGCCAGAATGGTACGAAATAAACGATGCCCGACCGATACGTCCGGCGGCACGTGATTGGCCGCCCATTCCAACAGAGCCGCATGCGCTGCCCGCGCTGCGACCAGTGCTTGTCGCTGGCGTTCACGTGGTGCACGACGGGCCTGCATCACGGCTACTTCCTGGCGGGCGGCAAAGAAGTGCAACAGCAATGCACTGATCGTCCATTCAGCAATGTCGGCGCTGAGCGTTGATCGGTTACAACCCGCAGCATCCTGCGCATTGGTAAGCGGGTGTTCGCTGTTGGTCAGCAGATCGAGCGCGGTATGCAGGATTTCTAACCGCTGCTCGCAGTGCGGTGAAGGTGCGTTATAGCCGTCGAGCACATCACGTGGTGGATGAGCCACTAGATCACGGCGGCGACCATGCTGTTGGCGTTGTAGCTCGGCTGGGGTGATGTCGAGCGCCTGCTGCCAGGCACGTGCAAGAGTCGTGTAGGCGTGATCAAGGATGGATGCTGCTTCAGATGCACGAACGTTCGCATATCGACTGCACAGCGCTGCCGGATCGCTCTGCGGATTCCAGGCAAGAGCGGCGAAGCTGTGTGGGTTTGGTCCTGGCGCCAGCCATGGACGGTCGCCGGTAAGTAAGGTGTAGACACCGGTAAAGCCCCATTCGGCGTAAGCCCGCAGATCGGCGGCAATGATGTTACCCAGGGGTGGCAGTGCCGATTTGAACAGAATGCCATCGAGATAGTATTCAAATGCGCTGATTCCTGACGGAAACGTCTCGCGAATGGCTGCGATGCGTGCAGCCAATGGTCGGTTGATCGGGTGTTCAGGATCACCAATACCGCTAGCGTATGAGCGCATACGGGGTGCAACGAGCGCTTCAACATTGGCGGCTGGTTTGATCTGTTGCGGTGGGAACAGCGTATCGTGGTAGGCAAGAAAACTAATACGGGCGGAAGCGTTGACGGTTGCCAGCTCTTCTGCCATAACATTGACCAGCAATAATGCTTGATCCGCCGGAGATAGCGTTGCGCAACGAGCACAAGAGCACCAGCCGCCGTAGAGTCGATCAACCGGCCAGATGTGGTACATGGCAGCATTTGGTTCGATATTGAAGAAGTTGCCTGCCCATTCGCGCACTAGGGCCTGGGTCGTTGGGTTCGTCGGACACGGATTACCATCGGCTACTCGGCGTTGACCATTAAACCGGAACACGTCCGGTTGGTCTCGCAGACGTTGGGTAGCGAGAGCATCGCTCAGGTGGTGCCCACCGATTTCAAGCTGTAATCCCCGTTCCTTGAGCAACGGCCAGAGTTGGTGCCGTCGTTGTTGCCAAAAGCGTAGCCGACAGGCCCCCAATGGCATTCCGCTATCGCCAATCGTGTGAATGAATATCGTGTTGAGACGCGCCCGTGCTGCCCACTCAATCCATGCTTCAGCCTGCGCTAAGAATATGTCGTGGCCGATGACCAGACCACGACGGGTAAATGCCGGTTGTTCGGCGACGGTTGCATCAGGTAACGGGATGTGTGTGAAGTGTGGGATGTATTCATTCTCGGCGCCCGGTCCAACCCAACACCAGCCCAATGCCTCTAACAAGCTGTAAACTGCATATAGCAAGCCAGTTGGCCCTTCGCCGATCAGAAGTAAACCGTGCTCGTCGACCATGCGGACAAAGCCATCACCTGCTGTACCGTGACGGAGACTAATGCGCTGGGTGTGGGCCTGACCGACGATTGGTAAAGGAGGACCACCCATTCGCTGTACTGCCTGACGTAATTCTTGGGCGGCGAACTGAGCAGTGAGATGTTCGCTTCGTAGCTCGATGACCCAGTTTGCCGAAAGGATATGCTTCATGAATGCTTTACTCGTGGTTTGGTCGCCCGATCGTCCCAATCGTTTGCTTTGCCGTTGCCATTATACTATTGCCACCACTCCAGAAGAGAGGGCGTGAGCCGTAGAAATGGGTGCTCAACCGTACCGATGGCTTGTTGGTAAGACGGTCGCTCGTTTTATCCTTGCACGGCAGGGTGCGGTCTAGAGGCCAGCGTTTCCAGGCTCACGCAGGGGAAGGGATCGCCGTAAGTGCTTGTGTCGTGTTCATTAGCGCATCCGGCACAACTGCAACCTACAGAATTAGTTGCATAGTAGACAAATTCGCCGTAAACCGCTACAATGCACTCAGCCGTCATTTTCTGCTGCGCAGCGTGTGAAGAAACTGATGAAAATGGCGGTGATCGAGGAATTCCTGGTATCATGCCGGTATATCCGGCTACTGACTACCGTTATATCAGGTGAGGAAATCATGCTGCGGTTTGAACACGAGATTCTGTTCACGCCATGTCCAGAACGAATTGCCCGTCTGCGCGAACTTGCGTACAACCTCTGGTGGACGTGGCATCCCGAGGCGCAAGACCTCTACCGTTCGATTGATCCAGAGCTGTGGGAATTGGTTTACCACAATCCGGTCGAGTTTTTGCGTGATGTTCGGCAACGAAAGCTCGAAGCAGCCGCCAATGATCCGGCGTACCTAAAGCGCTACGATGCAGTGCTCAAGAGCTTTGACAGCTACATGAGCGCCAAAAAGACCTGGTTTAGTAAAAACTACCCCGACGCCAAAGATACGCTGATTGCCTATTTCAGCGCCGAGTTTGGTCTCCATGAAAGTCTGCCCATCTATTCGGGTGGTCTCGGCATTCTGTCGGGCGATCACATCAAAGAGGCCAGTGATATGGGTATTCCACTGGTCGGTGTCGGTTTTATCTATCCACAGGGCTACTTCCGCCAGCGTCTGGATCAGAGCGGCTGGCAATTTGCCGAATATAACAAACTTAATTTCGCCGATGTACCGGCGCTTCCGGCCCTTGATCCAGAGGGGCGCGAGGTCGTTGTCGAGGTTGAATTGCCTGGACGGACGATCTACGCGAAAGTGTATAAGTTTCAGGTTGGGCGCAATCAGTTGTTGTTGATGGATACCGACATCCATCCCAACAGTCCGCAGGATCGCGAGCTTTCAGCCCGGCTTTACGGCGGCGATCAGGAGATGCGCATTTCACAGGAACTGGTATTGGGCGTTGGTGGTGTACGAGCGCTACGCCGGCTTGGGTATAAGCCGACGGTCTGGCACATGAATGAAGGCCACTCGGCATTTCTGGTGCTTGAATTGTGCCGTGAATTGGTAGCACAGGGCTATAGTTTTGAAGAGGCGATGGAGCAGGTAAAGGCGCATTGTGTGTTTACCACCCATACGCCGGTTCCTGCCGGTAATGATGCCTTCCCCTTGCCGATGATCGAGAAATTTTTCTGGAGCTTCTGGCCGCAATTAAACCTGACGCGCGATGAGTTCATGAATCTGGCTCTGCAAGAGCAGCATTGGGGGCCAACCTTTGCCATGACTGCGCTGGCGTTGCGGTTTTCGGCCTTCCATAACGGCGTGAGCAAACTTCACGGCCACGTTGCGCGCGGCATGTGGCAATGGCTCTACCCTGGTCGTGCTCAGGACGAAGTGCCTATTACCTCTATTACGAACGGTGTTCATACAGCGACCTGGCTGGCACCAGAGATACGAACCCTCTACAATTCGTACCTTGGGAAGAATTGGGAAGAAAATCTTGATGACCCGCAACTCTGGCGCAAAGTCTACCAGATTCCCGATGAGACGCTCTGGAATACCCGCCAAAAACTTAAACGCGATCTGATCGCCTTCAGTCGGCAACGGCTCCAACAGCATTATATGCGTTTAGGAATTCCGGCGCCGGTCTGGCCGGTGCTCGAAGAGAACATCCTCACGATCGGCTTTGCCCGCCGTTTTGCTACCTACAAGCGGGCCACGTTGCTGTTTAAAGATGTTGAGCGTCTGAAGTACATTCTGAATCGGCCTGGTAAGCCGATCCAGATTATCTTTGCCGGTAAAGCGCATCCCAAAGATGATCCGGGTAAACAGTTCATTCAAGAGGTCTACCGTATGGCAATGCAGCCGGGTCTAGCCGGACGCATCGTGTTTCTCGAAGAGTACGATATTGCGGTCGGACGGGCGCTGGTGCAAGGGGTGGATGTCTGGCTCAACACGCCCCGCCGTCCGTATGAAGCCAGTGGTACCAGTGGCATGAAAGCCAGTCTCAACGGTGCTCCGAACTGTTCGGTGCTCGATGGCTGGTGGCCAGAGGCCTACAACGGGCGAAATGGCTGGGCAGTTGGCGAAGAGCGTGAGTATGCCAATCAGGAAGAACAAGATTGGAATGATGCGCTGTCGCTCTACCATCTGCTCGAACACGAGATTGCGCCACGCTTTTACGATAATCGTGACGCCAACGGTGTGCCGGTCGAGTGGGTGCAGATTTGCAAAGAGGCAATTGCAACCGTTGCTCCCATGTTTAGCACGCGCCGGATGCTGACCGACTATATGCGCGAAATGTATATGCCGGTCGCTGTACAGGGCGCGATTCCGCAGTTGTAGACAGGTTATTGAGCTGACGTGCTGGTGTCGCTATTGTCGGTTCGAGGTGAATGCTATGCAAGAGGTTGATCAACTCAGATCGCCGATAGTTAGTCACCTTCGCGTCAGCCCGCTCGATGTTTATCAACGACTGGTTGATCATTTTGGTCTCCTCTACGGCCCTGCGGCGCGCCAGCCGTGGTGGCCGGTTATCAGTTCTGATCCTCAGCTCGAAATCATTATCGGGGCGGTATTGGTACAACAGACCCGCTGGGAGACGGTTGAAGACGCGCTGGCGCATCTGTACGAGGCCGGGTTGATTGAGTTAGCGGCTCTGGCTAAGGCCGCGCCTGAATTGGTCGCGACCTTGATCTTTCCATGTGCGTTCTATCGGCAGAAAGCCGGTGGTCTGGTTGCGCTTGCCAATGCGATCCGGGAACGTTATGGTGATGTGGCAACGATGCTTCGACGGCCAACGGCTACTCTGCGCGCCGAGTTGCTGACCTTGCCGCGCATTGGGCAAGAGACGGCAGATGTGATTATGCTTTATGCTGGTCAGCATCCCCTGTTCGTTATTGATGCGTATACCCGTCGTATCTTTGGCCGCCTCATGCCGGATCAATTTCCCTGGGAACGGGCTGGTTATCAGCACGTTCAACAGGTTCTTATGGCACAATTGCCCATCGACGCGCAACTGTTTGCCGACTTCCATGCTCAACTCAATGAGTTGGCTGTACGTTACTGTTTGAGCCGGCCACGGTGTGATGGACCGCCGGCGCGGCGGGTCTATTCGCGGCAACCGGGCCGGAATAGCTTCCTCGATCGCCACGATGGCTGTCCCCTGCGCCCGGTGTGCGGCTGGTATCAGCAGCATCGGCAATGAGGGTTGTAGCAGACCGTTTCATGAACCTTGCACCATGACCCTTGCTGCGGTTTGTCGGGGCTGATGCACCTTCTCGCTGCGCATGCGGAAGCCATCTGTTGATCGTATTTGTTTCGTGGTGCGGGTGACCGATCTGCTACAGCGTCTCCTCATACCCTGAATCGGGCCACGCTACGAGTGGTGAAAGACCGAACTCCATCAAGTGCTACCGGTATTTTATCGTGTTTCGTTCTTCATCTTGATATTATGGTTTCATCGCCTTCCCCACTGCATATCTTTTTGGTCTTTTTACGATTAGGATTAACGTCATTTGGTGGGCCGGTGGCTCATTTGGGCTATTTTCGGGCTGAACTGGTTGAGCGGCGACGCTGGATTGATGAAGCGACGTATGCCGATCTGATCGCACTCTGCCAGTTTCTGCCGGGGCCGGCCAGTAGTCAGGTAGGCATTGCTATCGGAACGATGTGCGCAGGCGTAATCGGTGGCCTGGCCGCCTGGCTCGGTTTTACTTTGCCATCAGCACTGCTCATGATCGGATTTGGGTACGGTGTAAGCGTGTTTGGCGATCCGGCCAGTGGCTGGTTGCATGGCCTGAAGGTAGTTGTGGTAGCAGTGGTCGCTCAGGCTGTCTGGCAGATGGCACAACGGCTCACTCCGGATCGATTACGGGCCACTATGGCGATTATTTCCGCCATGATTCTCGTGATCTGGTCAGATACCCTGGTTCAACTGATCGTGATCGGGTGTGGTGGGTTGCTCGGTTGGCGTTTTCTTGCCGACAACGGAAACAAGAACGCTCATATCACATCACCAATCACACCACGCGCCGGTTTGTTCTTTAGTATCCTCTTTGCCTGCTTGCTGATCGGCTCGTTCCTGATGACCATCTTTGCTGTTCATCCAACACTTACCTTGTTAGCAGGCATGGTACGTACCGGTTCGCTGGTATTTGGCGGCGGGCATGTCGTTTTGCCACTCCTTGAACCGGTTGTTGTAGGTTCTGGGGTACTGAGTGGTGAAACGTTTATTGCCGGTTATGGTGCTGCTCAGGCTGTGCCAGGCCCACTGTTGAGTTTTAGCGCGTATATTGGTACCGTGGCGGCTGTACCACCTGGTGGATGGATCGGTGGAATGCTGGCACTTGTCGCAATCTTCCTGCCCTCTTTTTTGCTGGTCTGGGCGGTACTACCCTTTTGGGCTGCACTACGTGCGCGACCAGAAGTTCAGGCCGCGTTGGCTGGTGTTAATGCCGTTGTAGTTGGGATTTTGCTGGCAGCGCTCTACCAGCCGGTGATCACCAGTGCTATTCGTGATCCGGCTGATGTTGCCATCGCGTTAGCTGCGTTTGCAGCCCTGCATCTCTGGCACGTTCCGCCGTGGCTGATCGTCTTCGTCTGTGCGCTTGTCGGGGCAATCAGGGGGTAGGACGACTTCCTTATGTCATACAGCAGCGATATGGTCAATCTGACCAGTGCATAATCGCAGCGACAGCAACCTGATCGACCGGTTGCTGTAGCCGTTCAATGGCCGTCCGTAGTCGTGCGATCTGTTCGGCAGATGGAACGGTGCTGCGCTGGTTGAGCCAGCGATTCAGGGCTTCTACGTAGAGCATTGTCAGATCGGTTGGCCCGCTTGCCAGCGGAATCAATTCGGCAAGTGTCGTTTGGAGACGATTGCGCGCTGCCGCCCAATCAATGACATCGGGCATCATCTGGATCGTATCAAGCAGGTGCAGTGCCTGCGTACATATCGTCTGGCGCTCAGACGGTGTGTCCGCAGGTTGGGGGGGCGCCGTCGTTGGTGGCGGCGATGATGGCGATGCTTTAGGTAGTGTTTCCCCGCAGAGCAGAGCCTGTATCCGCTCGAAACCGGCTTTCAGCAACTGCTCCATCTCGCGGCTGTAGTGTAGCCAGGCCCCGATCTGCATGCCAGCCGGATCGGGAATATCACGGTTACGTCCGGCCAGTTCACCCAGCGAAGCGATGGTTGCCTGCGGGTACCGACTACGCAGCACACGCGCAATACCGCTATCTATCGCGATCAGCACATTTGCCGAAGCGGCTAATTCATCGGTCAGTGAACGGGCCAGGTGATTATCCAGCGATAACCCCAACACAGCCAGTGCATCACGAGCCGTTGATTGCAGTGGTTCATCGTCGTGACCGACAACACCGGCCGAAGCAATATCCCACGTTTGACCGTGCTCTTGTGCCAGGCGCCGTAACAGAGCAACGGCGATTGGCGCCCGCCCGGTATCGGCAGCACCTACGATTAAGACCACCGGTGCCGGAGAAGAATGCTGTTCCTGCATACGTGTTCTGTCGCGATTGTTTTATCTGTATACTGCACGCATTGTACCATAAGGAAGCCTATGCTCATTTGACCGATTGCGCGAGTTGTGGTATTTTGCTGCCGTCCCTGTATCGATGAAGATGAGGGAACTTTATATTCGTACACCTCGTTGTGTACGAGAGTGCTCTCCGCAACAGGACCAGGATCGTCCTGTTTCTTGTCGCACCAATGTGCGACGATGTGATTCCGCGTTGAATGGCGTATGTCCCTGACAGGACAACGCCCGGAGGAACAACTGCATGTCGCTGCATTCGACGTGTCGGCGCAGTGCTCTCTTCGTGCTGGGCTGGCTGATCGCCGGAATGCTTGCGCTGCTTGGGCAACCAACGCCTGTGCTTGCTGCTCCTACCCTCGTCTTACCCACTCCACCAGGCGAACCCTGGCGTATCATTCAAGGCTATGCATGCGGTACCCACAATGGCTGGGATCGCTACTCCCTCGATCTGGCTCAGGTACATGGGCCAACATACAACGCACCGATTCGTGCTGCGGCTGCCGGTACACTCTGGCATTGGGAAGCGCGCAGTGGTACGGTTATTCTGGCCCATGGGAACAATTTCTTTACGATGTATACTCATCTCAGTCGTCCGGTGACGACCGAGCGTGGGTTTCCTTTTGCGGTTGGTGATCTGGTGGGGTATGCCGGTGATCGAGGTTCACCTGGTATTCCTCATCTGCACTTTACGGCGTTCACTGCTGCGAATAATGGCTGGAGCCAGCGACAATCGGTACCGTTGCGGTTTGCCGAAGGCTATGATTTGCCAGAGATAGGCGGCTGCAATCAGCATGGTGGCAAAATATTAACCGCGATGGCCATGCAAGACCCGGTAATCACCTTTACCGGTGAAGGACAACCAGGTGGGTGGTACAACGTTGATCATCAGATTGACTTCAGCGTGGCCTGGGGCGGCGGTGGGTTGAGCCAGGCCTGGGATGCTGAACCCCCTGCCGATGCGCCAATGTTCCCCGCTGCTATCGATGGTTATGCGCGCCTGTCCGATATGGGTGAGGGATGGCATACGCTCTATGTGCGGGCGTGGGGGCCAGATGGTCGTCAGACGCTGGCAAGCTATGGGCCGGTTGGATACGATATTTCACCACCAACGCTCGATGCAGCTCCTGCAGAGCTACGACTGCCACGTTTACAGCCGACCAGTGTGACATGGCCAGCAGCGAGTGATGCCCTGTCCGGGGTGGCCGGTTATCGTATCTATCTCGGGCCAGACCCGGTCGGCGAGAGTGAGTGGTTTGTCACGGAACCAGTATTGATGACGCCGCCGTTAATGCCTGGCGTGTACGTGCTGCGCGTGAAACCGCTAGATAATGCGGGTAATATCGGGACTTGGCAGACCGTTGCGACGGTGATTGTTGAATGACGGTAGCCTGAGCTATTTCGGAGTTGTACCCCGATCTTCGTCTGAAGCTATCTCTCGCTTGCCGCAGAATGAGGCTTGTCCGTCACCGGATTGGGGGATTAGGTGCCAGTCTCTGATCTCCGTTGCGGTAGATGAAACTGTGCTCACTGTTCGCTCCTTCTCTCTGTCGGTAGATCATCGCCTTAGCGCCGCACAGTCACCGGCGTGCCGACCGGCGCCCAATCGTAGAGCCAGGCGGCTGCCTTGAGCGGTAAGTTGATACAGCCGTGGCTCCGGCGCACACCGGTACCGAATTGATTGTGCCAGTACGTTCCGTGCAAGGCTACGCCACCGACAATATACATCGCGTGGGGAACACGTGGCACGACCCAGCATTCACCACCAGCGCAGCCACGCATGGTCTGTTCGCGCACCTTAGCGTAAATGCTGAAGTGTCCTATCGGCGTGTTAAACCCGTCGCGTCCGGTGGAGACGGGGGCGTCAAAGATGATCCGGTCACCTTCAAGGGCATAGAGCCACTGGTCACTGAGATCGACAATGATCTGCTTACCGGTATGGTCGGTCGGTGGTAGTGGTTTGGGTGTCACAGGCTTGCTCACGGGTGTGGAGGTTGGTACAGTGGTAGGTGGTGCTGTAGCCGATGGAGACGGAGCGGCAGGGAGTGTGATTTGTGGTTGACCGTTGGCATCGACCGGAATCGCATTGTCTGCCGGAACTGGTCTCAGATCGACGCCACGCAAGCGGGCCAGATCACGTCCCAGATTACCGATCTGGATGGAAGGGGTTGAATTCGTTGTCCGTGGATCAATTTCTAGCCTGGCCCGTTCAAAATATTGAACGTATCGCAGTGTACCCCCAACGTATTCCCAACGTGGTTCGCTGATCGGCAGGCCAAAGACATCAACGGCGCCGTGGGTCTCCCAGAAGGTAAGAAATGGTGCCCCAAGGGTATAGCCGGTTTCGGCAAACCAGCGCCGATCAGGTGACTCGCGTGCGGTTTTCGTGGGTAGGGGAAACGATTTCCCTAGCGCAGCAACATACTCTGCGCCGACACGTCCGCGTAAAATGGCATTGTTATAGGCTGGATGGAGTTCAAGGCGACCCCGCTCAAAATACTGGACAATCAGATCACCGTCGCGAAAAGGTGAGCTGATGGGTTGACCAAGTGTCAACGCTCCATCACCTGACATCCAGGCCGTCAGAAACCCATACGTGTCATCGAGGCGCTGACCGGTCGCAATAAAGTAGAGCGCATTGCTTTGGGCCTGCAATGGCATTGCTGCGAGCGCCAGCACAATGCCTGTCACCCAGCCGAGGAATCGGATCATCGCTTTACTCCACTCAAGGCGTGAGTCTTGCTTTCATTATACCGTTCACCAGTCCTGTGTAAATAACGAACACCCCTCCACGGTAGTGGAGGGGTGCTTCCGATGGGTGAATATCAAGTCTTACACCAGAGCAGGACTCTCTTCAACCTTTTCCTGATCGATCTCACGTTGCGAGCGTAAGCGCAACTGATCCTCAAACGTATCGACGATCACCGTATCACCGTCGCGGAACTGACCAGAGAGCAACCCTTCGGCCAGCGGGTCTTCGATCAGGTTCGTAATAACTCGTCGCAAGGGGCGTGCACCGAAGGCCGGATCGTAGCCGCGGCGAGCGAGCAATTCGAGTGCGTCGGGCTGCACCACCAACTTGATCTGATGCTCGTCAAGTTGCGTCTGGACGCGCTTGAGCATCAACTGCGTAATCGACTGAATCTCCTCCGTTGTGAGCGGATGGAAGATAATAGTGGCGTCGATCCGGTTAAGGAACTCTGGCCGGAAGAGCATTCTGAGCGACTCCTCCACCTTGCGCCGCATATCGTTCTGGTCAATTTCAGCGGCATTGCCGCCGAACCCGATCCGTGACGCACGGCGGATGTGCTCGGTACCGACATTGCTGGTCATAATGATTATTGTGTTGCGGAAATCAACCCGTCGCCCTTTGCCATCGGTCAGGTGACCATCTTCGAGCACCTGGAGGAGCAGATTAAATGCATCGGGATGGGCCTTCTCGATCTCATCGAACAGCACCACACTGTAGGGCTTGCGGCGCACTGCGTCGGTCAGTTGCCCACCCTCGCCATAGCCAATGTAGCCTGGCGGAGAACCAACCAGTCGCGAGGTAGTATGGCGCTCCTGGAACTCCGACATATCAATCTTGATCAGTGCCTCTTCGGTACCGAACATAAACTCGGCCAGCGCCTTCGCCAGCTCTGTCTTCCCAACACCGGTAGGACCGAGGAAGATGAAGCTCCCAATTGGACGCTTCGGATCCTTCAACCCGGCACGTGCACGGCGTACCGCCTTCGAGATAGTTACAATAGCCTCGTGTTGACCGACAATGCGGCTGTGGAGGAATTCCTCCATCTGCATCAGCCGTTGAGTTTCATTACCGGTCAGCCGAGTCACGGGTACGCCCGTCCACATCCCGACAACCTCAGCAATATCGTCTTCGGTTACGTATGGTCGCTCGTAACGTTCATTGCTGCGAGTTCCCAACTCGGCTTCAATTTCCTGGATGCGCATCAGCATCCGCTCTTCACGCTCTTTCAGATCGTTCGCCAGTTCAAACTGTTGATCCTCAAGCGCTGCTTCACGTTCTTTCCGTAGCGCTTCCAGACCGCGTAAGGCATCACGCAGTCGTGGTGGGGTAGCTGAGCGATACATCCGAACCCGTGAAGCCGCCTCGTCGATCAAGTCAATCGCCTTATCAGGTAGTTGCCGGTCGGGAACATAGCGTGCCGATAGCACAGCCGCCGCTCGAATGGCCTCATCGCTGATCTGCAACTGATGGAAGTCTTCGTAGCGCGACTTGATACCGCGCAATATCTGAATCGTATCTTCAATCGATGGTTCTTCAACCATCACCGGCTGGAAGCGGCGTTCCAGTGCGGCATCACGCTCGATATACTTGCGGTACTCATCAAGCGTTGTCGCCCCAATCGTTTGTAACTCACCGCGCGACAGAGCCGGTTTGAGAATATTAGCCGCGTCGAGCGTCCCCTCTGCGCCACCGGCGCCGATAATTGTGTGGAACTCATCAATGAAGAGGATGCAGCGCGACTCTTTGATCTCGTCGATCACCCGCTTCAGCCGTTCTTCAAACTGACCACGATACTTAGTACCGGCAACCAGTGCGCCCATATCGAGCGTCACCACGCGCTTGCCCTTGATACTATCGGGCACATCACCCTGCACAATCCGCTGTGCCAGACCCTCGACAATCGCCGTCTTACCCACGCCAGGTTCACCGATCAGCGCCGGGTTATTCTTGGTGCGGCGCGAGAGAATCTGAATAACGCGCTCGATTTCATGTTGACGACCGATAATCGGATCGAGACGACCTTGCTCGGCCATTTCAGTCAGGTCGGTCCCAAGCGCATCAAGATAGGGTGTTTTCGACTGGCGTTGGGTTGTTGTTGGGCCAGGCGCTGCCCGCGTCTCACCGGTTGCGCTAGTTGTACCGTGACGGAGCACGCGCATCACTTGATTGCGAACCTGTTCAAGTGACACGCCCAGAATATCGAGGACACCGGTCGCAACACCTTCGCCGTTGCGTACCAGGCCCAGCAGCAGATGTTCGGTGCCGATATAGTGGTGGTTGAGGCGATTCGCTTCTTCGATAGCGTATTTAATGACCTTTTGCGCACGAGCGGTCAACTCCTGGTCGGTTACCATGGTGCTGTCACCAGACCCAACAATAAACTCAACCGCACTGCGCGCCTGTGGGAGCTTTACCCCTAGCTCGTCGAGCACGCGAGCTGCGATACCTTCGCTCTCGCGGATCAGACCGAGCAGAATATGCTCGGTACCGATGTATGGATGGTTAAATGCACGTGCCTCTTCGGCTGCCAATTGTAGGACTTGCTTGGCACGTTTGGTAAATTTGCTGTACAGGTCAGACATACGATTCTCCACTCGTTCACTTGGAGGAAACGACTACATATTGCTCAACAAACCGGGGATAGTATATATCCATACGATACGCTGACCGTCTACGAGCGCCATCGTAGGCGATCAGGAACCACCACTAGTCATCCTCCTCCGCTTTTTCGCTACTTTCGGTCGGCTCGTGGTGGAGTCGGAGACTCAATCCGATGCGTTTACGGGCCGGATCAATCCGAATGATCCGCGCCTGCACCACTTGACCTTCACTCAATACCTCGCGTGGGTGTTGAATCCGCTCGTCACCAATTTCAGAAATATGGATCAGTCCCTCTACCCCATCTTCGATGCGGGCGAAGGCGCCGAATGATGCCAGTTGGGTGATCGTTCCTTCAACAATCTGACCTAACTGGTACCGTTCGGCCACTTTCGTCCATGGTTCGCTCTGCGTGCGTTTAATGGAAAGTGCGATCCGCTTGCGTTCGTGATCAATGCTAAGGATCGAGACTTTTACTTTATCCCCAACCTTCAAGAGATCGCCGGGATGTTTGACCCGCGACCACGAGATCTCCGACAAATGGACTAACCCATCGGCGCCACCAATATCGACGAAGACGCCGAAATCGCAGATCGATGAGACAACCCCTTCGCGAACATCGCCTTCGCGAAGTGAATTGAGCAGCTCGTCTTTTTTGCTCTCGCGTGTTTCGGCCAGCGCCTGACGCTCAGAGAGAATGAGACGGTTGCGATTGCGATTAATCTCGATAACTTTCAGTGGCAGTTCCACATTCACCAGCCGTGCCATCTCAGATTGCTTTTGCGCCTCTGAGCTACGACTGATGCTCGACACCTGTGATGCCGGAACAAAGCCACGTACACCGTCGAGATCGACAAGCAAACCACCCTTATTATAGTTCTTGACACGAGCGTAGATAATCTCACCCCGTTCGTAGCGCTCTTGCAGTACACGCCAGCTCTTTTCCTGGCGAGCTTTATCAATCGAGAGAATAGCCCGCCCCTCCTTATCTTCTGACTGTACTACAAAGACCAGAATAGGATCACCCACTTTAAGGGCCGCACGCTCTTCTTCACTGAGCGTTTGCATCTCGCGGCTTGGGATCACTCCTTCGGCCTTAGCGCCAATATCGACCAGGATTTCATCGCGATCAATACGCATGATCCGCCCATCAACCGTGTCGCCGTGTTTGAGATTACGATAGGCGTGCGTGGGATCACGCATGATAACTTCCATCAGCGCCTGATCGCCACGGTCGAGCAGGTCGTTCAGATCGGGTTTGTGTATGCCTTTGTTTTCGTTTTGGTTGACATGATTAAGCTCTTCCATGAGAAATCCCTGCGCAGAAGCAGCAGCGCGCTATTCGACGGGGCTTGGTCGGAGCGATTCGTAAAGATATTATACGTCGGGCTGATGTAAAACGCAAGGTTTCAGGATACTGTGTTGGGAGTTTTCAGAGTTTTTAAGGACGGCTGGCGCCCTCACCTACCCCCCAGCCCCCTTCCTCTCCCCTTGTGGGAGAGGAAGGGGGAGGTGGTTCATCTCTTTCTGCCCGGCGTGCCCGCGAGGGGTGAGGAAAGGGGGAGATTGCAGTTAGGCTCTTATTCAACACGCTGGTGTGCAAAGATGTCGCTCACAGCCAGGGTGTAACCACGGTTCATAGTAGATGAACGAACTGCGGTAAGAGGGAGCTGGCCGGTACTTCGGAGATGAAAATAGACCTCTTCATTACAGGTGATCATACCGGGGAGGGTTTGGTGGGTCAGGATTGAAGCCTGGTCAAGAACTTCCCCACTGATGTGGAGGCCGATGATCGGAACCAGACCAACGCGCCCGATCCCACTGCACAGTGTAAATGGTGGGAGTGGCAGACCACTGGTATGAGCGGTGGCAACTGTCGCATCAACGAGGGCTATCGCACGCTGGATCGGATCGGGGTCGGGGTGCAGAGCACCGAAGATGAGTAAAAGATGGTCACCACGCCAATCGATCAAGGCTTGCTGATAACCGATCTGCTCTTTGATCAGGGCAATGCGAGCACGGGCTTCATCGAGCGGGTCCATCATCGTCAGTCGGCCAATGCCTAGCACAGCTATTCGGGTGACAGTACCAGCAAGCGGTGGGTTGATGGCTAGGGGGTTGAGCTGACGGAGGGCCGGTTGGGTAAGCTGAAGACGTTGCAGGTGTTGTTCGGTACGCCATTGTTGGAAGAAGCGATTGAGCGTATAACAAAACTCGCCCCAGATGCCTACCCCCACTTCTAATTTGACATTGAATGGGTTATCACGAAGATGATCGACAAGTATGCGCATCGAGCGTAAGAGTCGGTAGCGTTCGCTAAACAGGATCAGGATGCAACCTGCCATCAGCACTATGGTAAGGGCAAGATCGACAAACATGCTGACCACGGCGAGTACGCTTAATCCGACGATGAGCCATCCGGTTCGATCAGAAACAATCCAACGCATAGGTACGCCTCGCAGACGCCATTCTTCATTGGCGTTCGCAGCGTACCATGCGGATTGAAATATGTATATCGCACGTAGATTACAGATTGGCGAATCTGTGCTTAGGGTGTGTATCGTACTATCTCAGCCGTATGGCGTGTGATCAGTCCATCGGCTACCAGCATATCGAGGTGGGCAATGGTTTCGGCAATCGCAAAGCGTGCCTCATGAGGAGTAAATCGCTCGACATCGAAAACCTGTTGCGCTACCGCAAATGCTGTCTCGGCTCCGTTCTGAACAGCATGTAACATCGCGGCCAGCCGTTCCTGGTGGTGTTGCTGTAGTTCAGTGATGCGTGTTTTCCAGTCGGTGATCGGTTTGCCATGACCGGAGAGAGCCAGTGTAACACTCAGCGTAGATAGTTCGGCCAGCGAAGCCAGATACTTGCGTAAAGGGTCTGGTTCACTTTCTGGCCAGACACCGATGTGGGGTGAAATTTTGAGCAGTACCTGATCACCGACCAGCGCCAGTTGTTCATCTGGTGCGTAGAAGATCAGTTGGCCGTCGCTATGACCGGGAGCGTGGATGGCAATGAAAGATCGCCCTCCCAGTGTCAGACGACTCCCCGGCGGTAACGGAGTTAACGGTGGATGTGGTCGAGTGGCGGCACGGAGTGTTGCGATGGCGCCAACAACTTGTTTAACCAGATCGGATGGCATACCGTGACGGAGAAAATGGTGTAAACTGGGATCGTCATGATCGGCACGGCGGATCCACACTTCCTCGGCCAACTCGATTTCACGCGGGGAAAGGAAGACCGTGGCGCCAGAATGCTGGTACAACCAGCCGGCCATCCCGAAGTGATCGGGGTGAAAATGAGTTAGAACGATGGTATGAATATGCTGTGGGTTGATGTTCAATGCTGCGAGACCCTCTTGCCAGGTGGCTTCGGCAGCCGGTGTGTGTAACCCAGTATCAACGACAGTCCATCCCTGTTCATCACGGAGCAGGTAGACGTTCACATGGTTGAGAGCAAAGGGTAATGGAAGGCGTAGGAGATAGAGGTTTGGTACTATTTCGGTGAGCATAATTCAGTCCTGTGCATGACGCAGCGCGTCGGTGATGTCCTATCTGCATTATAATACGACGAGCACCAGACAAGGCGATATTTGACGTATGGAAAATCTTGATTCATCCGAAACTCCTCAACCATCAACCTGGCGATTGCCGGTCATTATCGGCAGTATCGTTATTCTGGCCGGTCTACTGGCCTTCGTAGTTACCAGTACCAGTAGCCGATCAGCATCAGCAGTTACGCCAACCAGTGTCCCGACAGTTGAAGCTGCTGCCGGACACGGTGATCTGACCAATAGTCCACCCGCACCAACCATTTCTGTCAACGAGGCATATCAGCGCTGGCAGGCTGGGCAGGTTATTTTTGTCGATATGCGATCCGGTGAAGCGTATCGGGCCGCGCATCTGCCAGGTGCACTGAGTCTGGCAACGCCTGAACTCAATCAACGACTGGCAGCACTGCCAGCAGACAGCTTGATCGTTACTTACGGTGATGCCAATCAACCAACTGCCGGGCAGCGGGGTGCGCAGATCTTTCGTGATCTTGGTTACGGATCGGTGGCAGAGCTTGACGGCGGTATTGAAGCATGGCAGGCCGCTAACCTGCCGGTGGAGCGACCATGATCGATTTACATATTCACACTAACGCCACTCCCCATCACGCAACCTGGACGCCAGTAGCGCTGGCGGCGGCAGCGGCTGCTCGTGGTCTGACCATGATCGCTGTGACCGATCACAATACGACGGCGAATGTGATCACGACCGTGATGGTAGGTATGCACTACGGTGTACGAGTTATCAGTGGGGTTGAAATCGATAGTGCTTTCAATGGTAAGTTATGGCATACATTGGTCTATGCAATTGATCCAGAATCGCCCCTGATCCTTGATCTTTGTGCAGAAGTCGTGCAGCGCAATGCGGCTGATGCGGCTCAGTTACGACGTGATCTGGTCGCAGCCGGTTTTGTCTTACCCGGCCTTAGCGACCGTGATCGACCGCCGACGGTAGCCGATGTTGCGTCGGTGCTGGCTCGCCATAACCAATTACCCGGTCGGGTGTCTGGTGAAGGAGACGAAGATGCCGGGATGCGCTTTATTCTGACCCACTTCGCTGCTGCATATCGTCCGCTGAGTATCGGCGAGATTATCGGTGTGGCGCATGATTTGGGTGGCCTGGCCGTGCTGGCCCATCCAGGACGAGAAAAAGGAATCTATGCAATTCCGGCGAGTGATGAGGATATAGCGGCGATGGCTGCCATTGGTCTGGACGGTATTGAGGTCTACTATCCAACCCATGATGCGGCCACCCGTGAACGATTGCTGGCCGCTGCAAAGCGTCATCATCTGCTCATTTCTGGCGGCAGCGATTCCCATCATCCGCATCAAGACCTGGCAACCTGGTCGGCAGCAGATTTGACCATCGTCTCGCGCCTGTGAGGTGATACCACGTATGAGTAAACACAACGCTCATCTGAACTGGCGGGCTGCGTATGCTCGTATCCCAGCATGGCATCGTAGTGAAATTGAGCATCTGGTTGCAGCTTACGGTTCACCTCGCTATCGTCATATTCACCTCGATGACGGTCGCTTCGATCCGCTGACGAAAACTGATCGGGTTGGTGAAGTGGGGATGGTCATCCGACGTCCCGACGGAACACTGATCACAGCACGCAAGACGTATTACCCGCCTGGCGTTTTTCGTCTGCTGACCGGCGGGATCGGTCATAGCGAGCGTATCATAGAAGCACTAAACCGCGAAGTGCTCGAAGAGACTAGTCTCACGGTGCGGATCAATCGATTTTTGAGCATGATCACCTACCAGCTCGATACCCCAGCACCTCGTTTCTTCGTCAGCTATGTCTTCTTGCTCGATGAATTAGCCGGTACCCTTCAAGCTGCCGATCCAGCCGAACAGGTTGCCGAATTTCGGTCAGTCTTGCCAACTGAATTACCGCTGCTAGCAGCTCAACTGCGTCAATTAGCTGATCAATCCGATGCAGCCATCAATGGCAAATGGTCAAGTTGGGGCCGGTTTCGGGCAGTTATGCACGAAGAATGTGCTGCGGCGCTGATCGTATAGCATTCGTATAGCATGCGATGGCAATATCGCTGTTGCGTGCAGGGTTGTCATTTCGCCGCCAACGGAACATTTCCCCTCATGTGGCCGGCTGGTGTGTGCCTCGGTAGGGCTGTTCGGCGTTCTCAGTTTCGGGTTCTTCACGATGACCGAACGGTTCAACAACGTTGCGACACCGACGAACATCACCCATCCGCTGCTGCTAGCCCGCGTCCTGTAGTGGCAGCGGGAGAATCTGCGTCCGTCTCAGGAGAACGCCATGCGGGCGGGTTGAAAACCTACCCCTACCATCCGCTGACGAGCGTGATCGGCGAGATAACGGGGTGTCTTCAATCATTTACTGCGTCCAGGTGCATTTTGCCAGTGCTGAGAAGAGCGCCTATCCGCATCCCCTCGTGTCAAGGCGCGACGGATGCCTCCTAACGATGGATAGAACCCGATAGTCGACCAGGAGAGACACGACGGCGCTGTGCCCATACGACACCCCCGGCGCCAGTGTACGACGGAATGCCTCCCAGCGGTTGCCAGACAGCACCTACAGTACTGCTGGCATTCGTCTTAACCAATCAACCAGCGCTATTGCTTTAGTAGACCCAATTCCACGACGAACGGTCGGCGTTCTTTTTCACCACCAAGGCTATCGTTGTGCAGCCAATCAGACGTTTGTCGCAATAGTTCGTGATAAGCGGTTAGCAATGGGGCCAACACTAGTTGGTTCAGGCGGTTGTGACCGATAGGGCTTTTCAAAGGTTTTCACCCTACCAAGTAGAGGTGTGGCGAGAAGGGAGAGGAAAGAGAAATGAGAGTAGCAGAGGTGTTCCTCACTTCTCTCCAGTACGCGCAGCGGTGCTCGGCTTCCCATTCCGACAGTGGTCTCACCACGCCACGCTTCGCTCGTCGATTGTATCGTCAGCGTATGGGAGGGGCGGGTTCTCGACCCGCCTGCCGCACTGCCGTCTCCGGGAACACCGGACGGTCACCCCACGGAAGGGGCAGATGCTCAACCTGCCTGCCGTCCCCAGCATTCCTGCCCGACACAGGCCAGCGATGTGACAGAAAAGAGGCTTGACATTCCTCTCAGTACTCGCTATACTCGAAAGCGTTCCGTAGGGGCGCTTCGCAATTCACGCGAGGCTGAGAGGGACCCTTGCACCTGATCCGGGTAATACCGGCGTAGGAAATCGGAACGGATATGAACATGATCCCCCGATATCGCTGATTTCCCCTCTCTGTCTATGCTTCCTGCGGGCAAGCATTCCGTTCGTCATGCGCAGGGAGAACTACAATGCGTTTCACCGAAACACTTTGGGAGTCGATTACCGACATCTACCAGGCAATCATTCAACACCCCTTCAATGAAGAGTTAGCCCAGGGCACACTGCCACGCGAGAAATTTGCCTTCTACATGCAGCAAGATGCGCTCTACCTGGCCGATTTTGCGCGAGCGCTGGCAACCATGGCCGGACGGGCGCCCGACGAAGCCGCGATCATTCAGTTTGTCCGCTTCGCCGAAGGGGTAGCAGTCGTCGAACGCGCCCTGCATCACACCTACTTCCGGGAATTTGGCATTGAATCACCGACCCGACAACCGTCGCCAGCCTGCTTTGCGTATACCAATTTCTTGCTAGCCACTGCCGCCTGTCGTAGTTATGAAGAAGGAATGGCGGCGCTTCTGCCCTGTTTCTGGATCTACCGAGAAGTCGGTCACAATATCTACCATCGTGCAGCGCCGAACAATCCATATCAGAAATGGATCGACACCTACGCCGGTCAAGAATTTGATGAGGTGGTCAAACAGGCGATTGCGCTGACCGACAGCGTCGCCGAACACACTTCAGCTATCTTGCAACAGCGGATGCGTGAGGCTTTTATCTATTCCTCCCGGCTAGAGTGGATGTTCTGGGACAGTGCGTATCGGCTGGAACGGTGGCTTCCGTAGCATCTTTTCTGCGATGTTCGGCGGTGTAAGGCGACGACGGGCGGCCCTCACCCCCAGCCCCTCTCCCGCGCTGCGGGAGAGGGGTGTTCCTCA
>NZ_JPIM01000068.1 GCF_000735195.1 Chloroflexus sp. MS-G | reverse complement strand
AGGCGCCTCGGCAGCAGGGGCTTCGGTCTCTTGTATCCAGGCTGGTGCCTCAGATTCTGTAGCCCCTTGTTCTGCCTGCTCAGTAGACTCTAATTCGCGTAGCCAGGTTGGAATGTCGGCTGATGATTCTGGTACGGATGCAGGAGGTTCCGTTTTCAACCAGCCTGGAATATCTTGATCAACAGCACCGCTCGGTGGGAGCATAACATTGCTGTCGGCCAATAATGTTGGGGCATCGGGTGCAACCGTTGGTGATGAAGGGACATCTTCTTCAAGTAACCAGGACGGTAGATCAAGACGTACTGAGCCGGGTGCAGCAGGTGGTTCATCGCCAGCAATGTTCTGTAGCCATGGTGGTAAATCGAGGGCAGATGGCGTGGGAGGTAACGGTTGATCTGGTGTTAACCATTCGGGCTCGTTGGTTGCCAGGATCGTCTCGTCATTTGCAGTCCCCTCTGTCAACCAATCGGGTGCCGGGGACTTAGTATCAGTGGCTAAGCGGTCTAGTTCACTCAGCCAATCAGCCATTTCCGGCTCGGAAGGAGTTTCTGCTTCAGCTACATTCAATGATGGTTCAGGCGTCGTAGTGGCTAATGCCTGCGTGATCTCCTCTTCACTCAATTCGCGTAGCCAATCTGGGACACCGCTATCGAGATCAAGGTAAGCCTCTTCTGCTGCCGGTTCTTGGGCTGCGGATTCGACCTCCTCTTCGTGCCCCATGCTGCGTAGCCAATCGGTTGGTCCAACCGGCATTCGCAAGCGCGAGGTCGTCGTTGGTGGTGGTTCAGAGGACAGGGATGACTCCGCTGGTGATCTACTCTCTAAACCTTGTAACCAATCGGCTGTACCAAAGGCTGATGGTCGTTCAGCAGTAGGTTCTGGTTTTACGTCACTGATCCAGGGGGGCGGCGTACCAGACCCGGCCAGTGGATCGGACACCTCAGCCTGTAGTTCAGCCAGCCAATCGGGAATACTGGCTGCCTCCGCCTGCTCTGCCGATTCAGTCAACCAATCGGGTGTATGCGCCGCAGTTGATGGTGGCGGCGTAAAACTATCAATACCACGCAACCAGTCCGGCGTCTCATCAGCGTCGGTTGGTGGTGGGGGCAATGGTACGTTGCGAAGCCATGGCGGTAAGTGTTCCATAAGGCATTAGCGTGCCGTGCCGATCGGCTCAACGGTCAGCATACGGCATATCAAAACCAATGAGCAGACGAATCCCGGCTACCAGTGCGCCAATTGCCGAACCTAGTAGAAGGCCGCGTGCGCCAGCCGCAACCAGATAGTCATTGAGCCATTGGACAGCCTGCCCAATCACCGGTATTACAGCTAGTAGTGGCAATTGAAGGATCAACGCGAGCAGTGCCACCACAACAACAAAGATAGCTTCTGCCCGACCGCTACGAACAGCGCGTAGCATGGCGCGAAGGGCAAAGAATGTCAACAATGCCAGTAAACTGGCGGCAAGTGGTTCATAAATCAGGCGAAAGACAGTACGGATTGGGATTGCAGCCAGTGTTGCCGGTAATGCCAGACCTGTTGCTGTGCGCGTTGGGTAGAGAATACCGGCCACAATGACAATCATCATTCCGCCCAGCAGAACCAAACTATAGCCTGCTTCTGGTGCACGCATCTGAATGCGTTGCAGATGGGAACGGAAGACACTGAATATCCCTATCACCACTGCAATAGCCGTAATCAAAGCTGCCCAGCGCACCAGCACTGTTGCCAGAACACGAACTGCCGGACCGGCGCCCACAAAATCGAGCAACACAACGAGTCCGCTTACACCGGCAATCAACACCGTGATAAGTTGGCGAGGGTTACGCAGTGGCGAAGACATTGACTCACCATCCCGCTAAGGCAGGCCATCCGAAGGCAATACGGAAAAATCCATACCCAAAAGCGATCAGCATTAGCCAGACAACTACGGTGCGCAGTGCATCGTGGGTCAGTAGACGAGCCTGCGGTGTTGCAGTAGGAGTTAAGTATGCTTCAGCAGCGTAAATTTCTTCCCCAATCAACGTATGGGGGGTGGTGATCGCCATCAAGCTCAACGCTGATGGATGAGTACTCCCCAAAACCTGCGGTACCATACGCTCAGCACCGGTTTCAGCGGTTAACAACACCTCCTGAGCGAAAGCACCGGCCAGTAAACTGGCTTCTAGCGGAGTTCGAGCATAGATGGCAGCCACTGCAGCCGTATAAGCCATCGCATCGCCATGGGCCCACAGCTCGATCTGACGTGGATCAAACGACTGCTCCTGCCCAAACGATCGGTACGATTGGCGCACTACCCCACGTAGCGCCAAGTGAGCAACCGCATCAGCCGAACTAACGACAATAGAAGCCCCGCCAGCAGCAGCTTGTTCGGCGGCTCGTCCAATAATGTTCAAACCGGCCAGCAACTCAGCAGTACTGGCCCGTTGCCCTTCACCGGCTCCAATCGTACTGGCGCCTGGTGAGAGATGAACCGGTCGGCCGGTTTCTGCACTGCGGGCAAGTGCTGCGCGTAGTACCTCTAATGCAGGCAGCGGTCGTCGTTCGGGCACGCGACCAGCCTGGACACGGGCATAATGAAGCCAGATCAGTGCAACGACCAGAACGAGAATAATAATGAAGAAGATTGCTGGCAAGGTCATGAGTTGGTATTCCTTCCGCCGAAAAGCAATCTTTTACAGCCTGATGATTAATTTCCTATTGAGTTTAACCCACCAGATCGGCTTTGTCAATTGTTTGACGGTATTATTCAGAGCTTTTCAATCTTCTCTCCCTGGTCGGCAGAGAATGGATGAGTGTCCAACCTGTTCACTGTGCAGATGGAGGTGTGCTGCTTCCCCTTCTGACAAACGTCTGCAATCAGATGTTCGCTGCCTCATTGATCACGTTCATCACGGCAGCGGAAGGAGCGAATTCCATCCCCAGCACCCATAGGGCTGAAGAGGTAAGTGCCTGGCAGCCAGGCAAGAATCCTGTCATCGAAGGAAAGAAACTTTCCTTACCCCTGATGGATCATTCTTCCTTGCGCAACCGTGACTGTAACAGATCACGCAGCATCGGCCAATGGTCAGGAACAGTGAGCACATCGACTACTGAAGTCCAGCGTGTACCGTGCAGGAACGGTGCAATGGTTTGCACCGTCTGACTGCACACAACATCGAGCGGCGCAACGATGTGTAAGAGCATTGCTACAGGTACACAGAGACCAGTCCGCTCAATCTGATCGGCCAGTTGGTGGAGTGGATGTGACTGTTGCATGTGGTGTTTGTTCAACTTCACGGCGCAAAGCCTGAAGAAATTCTAGCGCTAGCTTTTCAAAACGTTTCCGTTGAGTTGCATCAATCAGATGGGCCACCAGATCGGGCAATTCTAACTGATCGAGCCGCTCGATCCGATACCTCCCATCCTCTAGTGGCACCAACCGACAGCGATTAATGCCCTGGAAAGGTGGAAAACTGATGCGAAAGCGCGTTGCCCGGCTGAGTGGTGTATAGTCAATCACTTCCATCTCGGCATGGACAAACATGCCATGCAATTTGAAGCGATAGCCGGTGCGCGGTCGTTCATTCGGTGGCAACTCGATCCGTACTCGTTCTAACGATGGCATCCAACGCGGCCAGTTATTGAAATCGTCGAGCACCGCCAGCACACGCTCTGGCGGTGCAGTGGTTACCGTCGTGGCAGCAATTTCGTAACGAATCATCTCGTATACCTTCGCTCTGTTGCCGACACCGTGGGCGACATCAGAGTTCATCACCAAACACGATCCCCAAACTACGTGCGCAGAGTACCAGATCGCTATGCGGACGTACCCGGTTTAAGTGGCCGCAGGCCTCATCTAACGGCACCGTCACGATGTCTTGACCACGGAGTGCTACCATTTCGCCGTAGATACCGCGTGCGGCTGCTTGCACAGCGGCGGCTCCGTAACGAGTGGAGAGAAGCCGGTCATACGGCGATGGCGAACCTCCACGTTGGAGGTGACCGAGCACGACGACCCGTACCTCTTTAGCCGTCAGCTTCTCGATCTGTTCCCCTACCCAATGTCCGATTCCGCCTAAACGACCTTCGGCGACGTACATTTCACTCCCACCGCGCGGTCGTGCACCCTCCGCAACCACAATAATACTGAATGCACTTCCCTGCTGATCACGCATCATTACCTTCTCGACGACACGCTCCATCGAGAATGGAATCTCCGGGATGAGAATGACATCGGCTCCACCAGCTAATCCAGCGTGAAGCGCAATCCAACCGGTATGGCGCCCCATGACTTCAAGGACCATCACGCGATTGTGGCTGGCAGCCGTCGTGTGCAGGCGATCAATCGCGTCGGTAGCGACTTGTAGCGCTGTGTCGAAGCCGAATGTACGATCGGTTCCGGCGAGGTCGTTGTCAATCGTTTTTGGAACCCCAATAACCGGAGCGCCCAATTTGTACAGTTCGAGGGCTATGCGTTGTGTTCCTTCGCCGCCAATGGTGATCAACGCTCGCAGTCCCAGTTCTTCGATGGCTCTGACGGCGCGCACATACGGGTCCGATTCAGAAAGTTCATCGCTCCGTCGTGGCCCAAAGTGCCCTTTGTTTGTGGTACGTAAAATGGTACCTCCGCGTGGCAATAGTCCTTGAACGTCTGCGTTGGTCAGAACACGATAGCTTTTTTGACCTAATAACCCCTCAAATCCGTCATTAATACCGATCACTTCCCAACCGAGACTAGACGCCGACTTGACGACTGCACGGATAACGGCATTTAGGCCTGGCGCATCGCCTCCGCTGGTGAGCACGCCGATCCGCTGCTTCTTATTCGCCATGGGCTTTACTCCCTCGGATCGATTATTCTTATTCCTGGTTTTTCCAGTCTGACAACCAGATTATACCACTTGCAACTATGTTGTGCTGGTAAAAGAGTGAAGGTTTTGCGTAATTGTGAGGCAACCATGAACAGTCGTTTAGGTGGAAATACCTGGGTGCGCGGGCCTCCGGCCCGCATACTGCCGTGAGAGGAAAAGTATGATGATGATCGGGAAGGGAATATTCACCCACTCTCTAACCAGGTATAGCGCTAGACAGTCTGACATCCAAGCCGGTGACACAGATCGGTGAGGAAAGCCATGACGGTAGGATGGTCAAGAATTCGTGCATCGTAGCATACACTAAGCTGGGCAACAGCACCGATCTGCAAACTGGTCTCGGTCAGGGCGACCGCTTGTAAACGCGCCTCGCTCAGCGTAATCGCTACGGCTGTTCCTGGTAGCGGTGGCATCAAACGCCACCAGTCGGTGGTTATGGCAACAGCGCATGTTGCCGGTTGCAGGTCGTGCTCTTCACGACTGAGTGCTCGTGCAATGCCACGTTCGGTAAGATCACCGGCATCACGAATCAATACCCACCGTCCGTCAGGGAGGCCAGCGGCAACGTGATACCGGTGGCGGATAACGATAGCTGTATCGCTCCAGGTTGCATTGATCAGAGGATGAAGCGGAAAGATGCTGGCGGCGGCGGCGATCAGTGCGCTCAGCGGGGTGGCTTGCAGACCATACGCCGCAAACACTGCCGACTGCCCGGCACAACGTTGCAGCAACGGTTGGAGATTAACGGCAACAGTCACACTGGCCACCGGGATCAGTTCTGAGAACGTAACTTTTGGTAAGATTACGGAAGTCGTGATCGCTGCTGTTTCTGCGCCATACGCAGCATCGGTCTCTGAAGCAATAGACGAGGGTACGGTAGCCGGTGTCGCTGGTTGTGGGGGCGCATGCGGAACAGGTGTAGTGGTAAATCGGTCGGCTGCTCTGATCACATCGGCACGCCCGATACGACCGGCCGGGCCACTGCCGGTCAGTTTCGTTAGATCAATGCCCAACATTGCTGCCATACGGCGGGCGAGCGGTGTAGCCCGGAGCCGCGGCGGTGCCGTACAGCGTGCTAGCGCCCTACCGGCCGCGATAGATTCACCCTCCCTGACTAGATGTTCAACCACCACCCCACTCCATCGAGCCGGTATCACCCATTCGGCATCGTCGGTCAGTAGACGCGCCAACGGAGTTGTTGGCGTGATTGTGTCGCCCACCTGCACCAGCCATTTCAGCAGGCGCGCTTCACCTAACGCTTTAGGCATATCGATAATCTGATCCTGCATGAAGTGACCTCGAATGTTTCCTATGTGTACTCTGGTCAATCTTACTAGGCTAACCAGCCTGCATCGCCGCCGCCCAAAACTCATTCACCTTGCGACGGAGCAGCTCGTGTTCAGGACGTTTCAGTTCTGGATCATCGGCGAGAATAGCGTCTGCCAGCGCACGCGCTTCGGTCAGCAAGCGGGTGTCACCCTGGCGCGCCATCTTCAAGTCGGGAGTCCCACTCTGACGGGTACCAAAAAACTCGCCTGGACCCCGTAATTGCAGGTCGATTTCGGCCAACTTGAAGCCATCGGTGGTCTGCTCCAGAGCAGCTAAACGTTCTCTTGACTGTTGATTGTTGCTATCACTGATCAGAAAGCAGTAACTCTGATGGTTGCCACGTCCAACGCGCCCCCGGAACTGGTGTAACTGGGCTAAACCGAATCGTTCAGCTCCTTCGATGACAATCGTGGTGGCATTGGGAACATCAATTCCAACTTCGATCACAGCAGTTGCCACCAGAATGTCGTACTGATGTGCGCGAAATGCCCGCATCACATCATCTTTCTCGCGCGCCGATAATTTTCCGTGCAAGAGCGCTACTTTTAGGTCGGGAAAGACCTCGTGCTGGAGTCGTTCATACATCTCTTCCGCCGAGGGGAGATCGAGTTTTTCGCTCTCCTCCACCAGTGGGCAGATGACATAAACCTGCCTTCCTTCCTCCACTTGCTTCCGAATATGACGATACACTTTTTCCCGTTCTGATCGGCTAACAACGCGGGTACGAATCTCCTGACGGCCAGGTGGTCGTTCATCAAGCACCGATACATCAAGGTCACCGTAGATCGTCAGTGTCAAGGTGCGTGGAATAGGAGTGGCGGTCATCACCAGCATATGCGGATTGTAGCCCTTGTTCTTCAGGCGCAACCGCTGTTCCACGCCGAAACGATGTTGTTCATCAACCACGACCAGGCCTAGATTGGCAAATTGTACTGTCTCGGTAATAAGGGCGTGGGTACCGATCACCAGGTCAATCTCGCCGCGTGCAATACCTTCGAGCACTTGCCGCCGCTCGCGCGCACTCAGACTACCGGTGAGCAAGGCTACCCGTGCACCTTCCGCATCCTCTTCGGGGGTTCTACCGAGGATTGCTATCATCTCGGCCAGCTTTGCCGACTCTTCCGCATCGAGTGCAGACTGCCACGAAGTTTGCTGATACGTAGGGGCTTTACGTGGTACCCGCACGCGACCGAGAAGCTGTTTCAAATTTTTGGCGTGTTGCTCAGCCAGGATTTCGGTTGGCGCCATAAGGGCGCCCTGAAAACCGTTGGCAATCGCTTGCAACAGTGCTGCTGCGGCAACTACCGTTTTTCCGCTCCCGACATCACCTTGCAAGAGGCGAGCCATTGGCGATGGCCGGCGTAAGTCGGCAAAGATTTCGCTGATTGCCTGTTGTTGGGCGGTTGTTAACTGGAATGGTAACAAGTGCAGAAGCTCAGCATGAACCTCTTCATTAATGGTAAAGGCATAACCCATCTCTTGTTGCCAGAGACGTTTACGCTGTAGAACACCGATCTGGATAAAGAGAAACTCGTCAAAACCGAGCCGCCGACGTGCCTCGTCGAGTTTTTTCTTATCTGATGGGAAGTGGATTTGAGCCAATGCCTCACCAAGAGGGAGCAGACGGGCTTGAGCACGACGAGCTGGAGGCAGATGATCAACGACTCGTGGGGTCATCGCATCGACGACCTGCTTGATAAAGCGGCGGGCCTGATTTTCATGCAACCCCTGAGTCAGCGGATAGATCGGCACCAGCCGTCCGGTGTGTAAGAGAGCATCAGGATCGGGAGTATAGCGTTCCCAGCGTGGACTGCTAAATTGTCGTTTGCCGCCGAACGTAGTGACTTTTCCGCTTAGGGCAATGGTCTGACCGACCCGAATCTGTTGGGCGATCCAGCGTTGATTAAAGAAGATCGCCTCGATAGAACCAGTCTCATCACTTATCTCAACTCGCACGCGCAACTTGGGTCCGGTACCGATAGTACGTACATCGGTGACCTCGCCGATCACGGTTTCCTCGGCGCCAATCTGCAACTCGCCGATCATCCGTCGATTACTAACATCATCGTAGCGGCGGGGAAAATGGTAAAGCAGATCGCGAATGGTGTTGACACCTAGCCGACGAAAGCTGGCAACCAGTCGCCATTGCACGCCGGCGATCTGTTCTAGTGGGGCGTCGAGTTCAAGTTCGACCAATGATCGTTGCTGTGTCTTTACAGTTTGTCGGCGCGGTTGCCGTGAGCCAAGAGAACGACTCACCTTTGAAACGTTCGTTGATTCTGGTATTGGCTCGTTTGACGGTGTTGCGATGGAGGTAACCGTTTCTGAAATGTTACCGGTACGAAAGAGTGATCGCAGGTCTTCGATGGCTTCTGCCAATGCCTGATCACGCTCGGCAACGGTCATACTATCGTAACCAACCAGCCGACCGATAGCACGTTGGACGGCAGGGAGACGAGCTGCACTCACTGCGGTTGCCGACCATTGCTTGAGATATGTCATCAGGCCATCGCTTGCCACGCGATTTGCGCACCCATCACGGCGCTCGGCGGCCAACAGCTTACCGAGCGCCGTTACTTGCTGTCGCTCAGCCTCGGTCATGCCTCATTGTAGCCTTCAAACGCAGTTACTGCCATTGCACCAGGGCCAAGGCAGGCTGCAATCGCCGGTCCCATGCGCGATACCTGTACCCGATCACGGGGGAAGATCGGGTCGAGCTTCTCTAACAGTTTCTCCACATCTTCAGGGGTGGTAGCGTAGTGAATGATCACCCCTTCAACGTGAGGAAAATCCTCGACGAAGGTAAACAGACCTTCAATTGCCTTTGCCCGGGTACGGGTGCGCTCATACGGAACGATTTCGCCTTCGTCAAGGATCATAAGAGGCTTAATGCGTTGCATCGAACCAATCAGTGAATTACTGAAGGTTAGTAATCCGCTCTGTTCCAGATATTCCATGGTATCGACAAAAAATGCCGTGTGGGTGTGGCGAATCGTTTGTCCGATCCGCTCCTTGACCTCAGCCGGCGACATGCCTTCGCGAATCGCTTTTGCTGCCGCAATCGCTACCGAACCGAGTGCCATACCGGCCAGTTTGCTATTGATCACCTCGATTCTGGTACTTGAAGCGGGTAAGCGCGCACGTCCGGCCATGGCTTCACTGAAAATAGAGCCGAGATGTTGGCTGAGATGGATCGAAAAGACGTAATCGTAGCGTCCGAGCAGGCTCCGGTAGAGTTGCTCAAAGGTCGTTGCTGTTGGCTTAACGATCTCGACCCGATCATGGCCGTTAAAAAGCTGATCGTAAACTTGATCTTCGCTAATATCGATTCCAATCCGGTAGAGGCGGTCGTCGATACGGACAAGGAGTGGCACTACCTCAATCTCGAGTTCACGTGCCACCTCAAATGGAATGTCACTTACACCGTCGGTAATTACCTTCATCGTTGCCATGGTCTACCCTGTCTCGTGGGTGTGGTTTGCCAAAGCGAATGCAATATGGTATAGTCTCACGGAGTATAACTACAAACAATCTTGTATCTTTTGGAGTGTGATACTATGGCAATATGTGAACTCTGCGGTAAAAAACCTTCATTTGGACACAATGTCAGTTTCTCAAAACGGCGGACGAACCGTATGTGGCGTCCCAATATTCAGAAGACGAAGCTGATGACGGCCAGTGGTCAACAAGTTCAGGTACGGATTTGCACTCGTTGTATGCGTACATTGGCGAAGACCCGCTAAGCTGATCGCTGATCCTCATTACGAGAGGCCAGTGTCCGGCAGGGACGCTGGCCTCTGCGCTTTTTTCATTATAGCCGATACGATGGTGACGTGCAAACAGAAACGTCGCCGTGTAAGTCAGCGACGTTCGCGACAGGGCAGGTTGAGCACGTGCGGTTCATCCGAACCGGCCCGAAATGTATTGCTCGGTACGCTCGTCTTTCGGATTCTGGAAGATTTGTGCGGTTGGGCCGTATTCGATCAATTGACCAGCCCGATCACTATCCATCAGGAAGAAAGCCGTATAATCAGAGGCCCGTGATGCTTGCTGCATATTATGGGTGACGATCACAATCGTATAGTTCCGACGCAGCTCGAACATTAGCTCTTCGATCTTCAAGGTCGAAATTGGATCAAGAGCCGAGCATGGCTCATCCATGAGAATCACTTCCGGCTCTATCGCGAGAGCCCGGGCGATGCAGAGGCGTTGCTGCTGACCGCCCGACAGTGACAAGCCGTTCTGATTCAGCTTATCTTTAACTTCATCCCACAACGCAGCACCACGCAGTGATCGTTCGACCAGTTCATCCATCTCACGTTTCGAGAGGCGCCAGCCATTGACGCGCGGGCCGTAGGCTACATTCTCGTAGATGCTCTTAGGGAACGGGTTGGGTTTCTGAAAAACCATTCCAATTCGCCGCCGTACATTGACCGGATCAACACCCGGTGCATAGATGTTTTCTCCGTGAAAGAGCACTTCGCCTTCAACCCGTGCCGAGGGTACCAGATCGTTCATGCGATTAAAGGAGCGCAACACGGTGCTCTTACCACAGCCTGAAGGTCCGATCAACGCTGTGATGCGGTTCTTCTCAATTGCCAGATTAACGTTTTTGACGGCTCGAAATGAGCCATAGTAGACACTCATGTTTCGCGCTTCAAGCGCATTAGGGTTATTTTGTTCGAGATCGTGAACTGTCATCGCTAACCTTCACTTGTACTAATAACGTTTCTGGTAACGGATACGCAGGTAGATCGCCAGTGCGTTGATAGTCAGCAGAATTGCCAGCAATACCACAATACCGGCAGCCGCCAGTGCACGGAAATCATCCTGCGGTCGCGAGGTCCAGTTGAAAATCTGGATGGGTAACACTGTGAAAATGTCGAAGAGATTGCGTGGCAGGAACGGCACGAATGTCAGCGCCCCGATCGTGATCAGTGGTGCTGTTTCACCAATAGCCCGTGAAACGGCCAGAATACTGCCGGTGAGGATGCCGCCAATTGCTTGCGGGAGTACAACATACCAGGTTGTTTGCCAGCGAGTCGCGCCGAGGGCGTAACTGGCCTGACGCAGGCTTAGCGGAACAGCACGAATTGATTCGCGAGAGGCCACGATGATAATTGGCACGACTAGGAGGGCCAGGGTTAGCGCACCGGTTATGATACTACGACCGAGCATGAGCCAGCGGGCAAACACCTGCAATCCGAGCAAGCCGTAAATAATGGAGGGAACGGCTGCTAGATTACTAATATTAATCTCAACTAACCGGGTAAACCAGTTGTCGTTTGCATACTCTTCAAGATAAATTGCTGCTGCTACACCTAATGGAAATGCAAAAAGGATTGTGAGCGAAATTGTGTAGAGGGTACCAACAATAGCAGCTTTCGCCCCGGCCCGCTGCGCAAATCGCGAGTCGAAGTTATTGAAAAAATCCCAGGTTAACCAGTTCTGACCACCAGTAAAGATACCAGTTGCTCGGTTGATCACGTCAATGATGAGAATCGCCAGAACACCCAGGCCAAAAATGATACTGGCCCAGCCAAGGACAGATAAGATTGTCCCTTTGAAGTGACGCCATTTTAGATTGCCGCTTCCTCGATCTACCGTATCGGCGATGCTGGTGATCAGTTCAGCCGCCTCCTTGGCGTCATCCCGAAGTCGTTCCTGTGTAGACATTAATCGTAGACCTCCCGAAACTTGCGAACCATCCAGTAGCTGAAGATGTTGAGGATGAATGTAAAGAGAAATAGGGTAAAACCAACCGCGTAAAGCGTGTAATAACTCAATGAACCATACGGAGTATCACCAAGACTGACCTGTACGATGTATGAGGTCATCGTCATGACGGGGACTGTCGGATCAAATGTGAAGCGTGGATTCTGTCCGGCCGCGATTGCCACGATCATCGTTTCACCCACGGCTCGCGAGAAGGCCAATACTATCGAGGCTACTATGCCTGAAATGGCGGCTGGCGCTACGACACGGGTTGCCACTTCAAAGCGGGTAGAACCTAGACCATAAGCGGCTTCCCGTAACGAATTAGGTACCGCCGAGAGTGAATCTTCACTAAGCGACGCAACATATGGGATGAGCATAACACCCATAACAATGCCAGCGCTAAGTGAATTGAAAATGCTTAGGGTTGGAATAAAGTTTTTAAGAAACGGGGTAACCGTGGTTAAGGCAAAATAGCCGTATACGACGGTCGGAATACCGGCCAGAATCTCTAGCAATGGCTTAATCGTTCGGCGGACATTGTCAGAAGCAAATTCACTAAGAAAAATAGCTGCTACCAAGCCCAGGGGTACTGCTACCAAGAGGGCAATTGCCGAGGTTAACAATGTTGCCGATAATAGTGGCCAGATACCATACTTCTTTATTGAAAAGAGAGGCGTCCACTCAGTTTCGGTGAGAAATTCAATGATAGAAACTTCGCTAAAGAAGGCAATGGTTTCAGACAAGAGTGAGAAGACAATGCCAATCGTTGTCAGAATAGAAACAGTAGCAGCGAGTAGCAATGCAATCTGGATCAGTTTTTCGCGAGTGTTACGCAAGAAGCTCGATTGTTTTTGGAGGTCAGTAACAGCCACGTAATCCTCCCTGAAAAGTGTTTCAACGTACCATCTCTAGCCTACCATAGAGATGCCGTATGAGCAAGGGAGAGAAACCCTTGCTCATACCGTGCCAACTGATTTACTTACCTAAATAACGTTCAAGCGTTAACCCAACCTCTTCACCGGGCTTCACCAGCGTGCCTACGACGCGGTCGTTAAAGCGCTTAGCAATGGCGGCGTAGAGTTGGTCTGACAGCTTGACGTAGCCGACCTGGGGGGTCTGAATGATCGGTGTGAACTCTGAGCTGAGGTAATAATTAACGAACGCCTGTACCTCCGGCCGCTCCGCCGCTTTCTTGTTCACGTAGATGAACAGCGGGCGTGACAGCGGGATATAGGTGCCGTTGGCAATCGTCTCGAAACTCGGCTCGACACAGCCCTTGCCACCGTCGATAGCAATCGGCTTGACCTTACCCTGGTTTTCTACCACATAGGCGTAACCGAGATAACCAAGGGCATTAACGTCACCACTCACACCGGTAATCGTCACGTTGTCGTCTTCGGTGGCCTGGTAATCACCACGGCTTGCCTTGGCCTTGCCATTAATCGCCTCGGTGAAGTAGTCGAAGGTTCCGGAGTCCGTTCCGGCACCGAGCAAGACCAGTGGTCGGTCGGGGAAGCTATCGCGGATTTGCTTCCAATTCGTCACCACGCCCTGCGCCTCCGGTACCCACATCTTCTTCAATTCGGCTACGGTCAGACAGGTCACCCAGTCATTCTTCGGGTTGACGATCACCGACAGACCGTCGTAAGCAACCGGCAATTCGATAAACTCGATACCATTCTTAGCGCAGGCCTCTTGTTCCTCCTGCCTGATTGGCCGTGACGCATCTGAGATGTCGGTCTCGCCGTTGCAGAACTTCTTGAACCCGCCACCGGTACCGGAAATTCCGACACTGACCCGCACATTAGGTGCTAACTTCGCGAACTCCTCGGCAGCCGCAGCTGTGATGGGATATACCGTTGATGAACCATCAACTAAAATGTCTCCGCTTAGTGCAGCGTAGTCGAAGGTCGGAGCACTCGATGGCAGCGGTGGCATTTCACCGGTCAAATAACGTTCAAGCGTTAACCCAACCTCTTCACCGGGCTTCACCAGCGTGCCTACGACGCGGTCGTTAAAGCGCTTGGCAATGGCGGTGTAGAGTTGGTCTGACAACTTGACGTAGCCGACCTGGGGGGTCTGAATGATCGGTGTGAACTCTGAGCTGAGGTAATAATTAACGAACGCCTGTACCTCCGGCCGCTCCGCCGCTTTCTTGTTCACGTAGATGAACAGCGGGCGTGACAGCGGGATATAGGTGCCGTTGGCAATCGTCTCGAAACTCGGCTCGACACAGCCCTTGCCACCGTCGATAGCAATCGGCTTGACCTTACCCTGGTTTTCTACCACATAGGCGTAACCGAGATAACCAAGGGCATTAACGTCACCACTCACACCGGTAATCGTCACGTTGTCGTCTTCGGTGGCCTGGTAATCACCACGGCTTGCCTTGGCCTTGCCATTAATCGCCTCGGTGAAGTAGTCGAAGGTTCCGGAGTCCGTTCCGGCACCGAGCAAGACCAGTGGTCGGTCGGGGAAGCTATCGCGGATTTGCTTCCAATTCGTCACCACGCCCTGCGCCTCCGGTGCCCACATCTTCTTCAATTCGGCTACGGTCAGACAGGTCACCCAGTCATTCTTCGGGTTGACGATCACCGACAGACCGTCGTAAGCAACCGGCAATTCGATAAACTCGATACCATTCTTAGCGCAGGCCTCTTGTTCCTCCTGCCTGATTGGCCGTGACGCATCTGAGATGTCGGTCTCGCCGTTGCAGAACTTCTTGAACCCGCCACCGGTACCGGAAATTCCGACGCTCACCCGCACATTAGGTGCTAACTTCGCGAACTCCTCGGCAGCCGCGGCTGTGATGGGATATACCGTTGATGAACCATCAACCAGAATATCACCCTGTAGTGAGGCATAGTCAGTAGTTGACGCAGCGGTCGGTGCTGGTGCAGCAGTTGGTGCTGGTGCTGTGGTCTGTGCTGGTGCAGCAGTTGGTGCTGGTGCCGTGGTCGGTGCTGGTGCGGCAGTTGGTTGTGCGGTTTGCTGTCCGCCACACGCTGCGATCACCGGCACGATTAGTGCCATCAACATGAGACCGTAGATCCATCGTTTTGCGTTTCGTACCATACCTGATTCTTCTCCTTTGGCTACTATCTGTAATGCTGCAAGCGTCCCTAAAGACCGGGGCAACTCGTTGCCCGGCTTACCACACTTCCTGGTGCGACACTCTAAGGGATGTCGTGAGTGACGCTTGCGACTATACGATACAAGGGTTGATTTAAGGAAGTATCATTGGATGATTAAGAAAATGTTAAATTGAGGTGAACATTCGCAGGATGAGCGTATTGGATACGACAACTCCGCATAACCGTCTCACGGTGTAACGGATGAAACCTGTCAATCATCAATCAATCGATGTACAATGGATGTAGGGGCATAGCAGCGCCATGCCCTGAAGCTCTTCGTGACCATTGTCGTGGATACCTGTAGGGGCGAAGCACCGCCTCGCCGTGAATCTCGTGAATCGCAGTGCATTCATCGCCGAGGTTCATCTGTTTGTGTGGTATGTGTTAGTTCGTGATAATCATCGGTAGATAGGCGCTATAAACTGTATCAACGACTAATACTTCTGCTTCACCAATTGCGCTGCCAGGACCACTTAGGGTAATTGTTAGCGAACCCAGATCAGCCACGTCGGTGATCGTCAATGTTACCCGTAATTGCTGACTGCTGAGCAATGTTGTCGAACGCGGTTGCCCGTTGATGAGGGCCTGCGTTGAACTGGTAAAATCCACCCCGTGCAAAAGCAGCGGTGGTGGTGGCTGATTACGAGCGATGAGCGGTGGATTGGCAATCAAGGGTACTTTTAATTCAAATGCCCCCAGATCACAGGCCTGAAGCTGTGGACGACTCATCCCACGTTGGTCGGTCGTTGGGCAGCCACTGCCGGCGTCACGTGCCGGGCTGTTGGCAGGAATAGCCATTGTCAGGGTTGGGCCACCATTGTTGTTTAATGGTTGGAGGAATGGATCGCGAAATTGACTATCACCGGTTTGAGTGGGAGCACTCTTGCCCGCAAAACAGGTGACATCGTTCCAGAAATTAGCGCTGGTGAGGCGAGGTGGATATTGTAGGCTACGACCATCATGCGTTAGCTCACGCGAACAATGCTGCTGAATCCTCCAGCCATTACCACCGTTGTCGGCAGTATTGTAGGCAAAGAGACTGTTGCTGACACTGCCGTTTCCCGAATGGCTGATCGCACCACCGACCCAACCGGCATAATTCTCGGCAAATGTACTGGACTCAATAACAAACGGCTCAGGACGGTTGTTCAGCACGTAAAGCGCACCACCGTTGGCATTGATACCGGTTCCTTCTGCGCGATTAGCAACGAAAGTTGAATTGACAACGCGCAGACGAACCTGCTGCGGAAAGGCAATTGCTCCACCCGAACCATCTTCACGCGGGTTTGCGTCGGCTCCTGGTGTACGCCGGGCTCGATTGGCGTGAAACAGACTGCCGCTGATCAATACCGAGGGATTGCCGGTACCGGTGCTAATCGCCGTACCACCGCCACCAATCGCCCCACCTTGCCCACGACTCCCGCCAACTACAGCGTTTGAAATAAATGAACTGTCAATGACCTCAAAACTACTACTGTCTTCATACAGATTCGCGTGAATGGCGCCACCGGAATTATAAGCCTGGTTATCCTGGAAGCGACAGCGGACGATACGTAAGGTTCGGTTTGCTCCACCGACCCCATCAGCCGAAATTGCACCGCCTAGACTGTCTTGGGGGCGGAAGCCGATTGCGGTGTTCCCCACGAATATACTATCTTCAACCAGCAGACTGCTTTGCAACAAATGGATTGCGCCACCGGCACCGTTGTTGGCGTGATTCCCCTCGAAGCGACTGTTAGTTACGATAACCGCCCCGCCCTGGCTGTAGATTGCACCACCGCCGTAATCGTAGGCGTCCTTTCCTGTCGGCACAGTCGTCAGTGTAGTTTGATTATCGCGAAAAATGACCCGATCAATAACGAGGGTGGGGGTGTAAGCGGGGTTGGCTGCCGCAAAATAGCTTCGGATTGCACCACCACTGCCGTTTACAGCCGATTGATCGGTACCACCTCCGCTGGCTCGTCCACCGATAATTGTCAGGTTGCGTAGCTCAAGGCGACTGGAACCAATATTTCCGATAGTGAAGTGGTCAATAATTCGCCCTCCACCGCCTTGCAAGGTAATCAGACCTCCGCCATCAATAATGGTCTCAGGGGCATTGATCGTTAGTGGTGTCGGCAGCACAATCGTATGGGGGGCCGCACCACAGTTGAACGAAATCTCACCACCACCTGCGACTGCTGTGACGAGGGCTGTTGTTGTGCAACTGGTTGGTGTGCCATCACCAACCACCTTTGTCTCTGCCCTGATAGGTGTTGCCGGCGCAAGGAACAAGGCAAAGATGAATAACAAACCCGTAAGACATCGCCAGCCTAGTTGATTCATAGCTTACCGTCATTTGCTGGTGAAACACGAATATGGTAGCGAAAGTACCGTTATCACTTCTGCGACCGATAACAGCCCTCTTTTCACTACTTCAACGCTTCGCGCAGGGTCGCCAGGGGTAATCCTGTCAGTGCTTCATCATCGCTACCGGCCAGACTTGTCCAGAGTACAATTGCATCGGGTGACAACTGGTAGCGGGCATCGAGCTGGCGCAGTAACCAGCAGAGTGCATGTATCTGTGCAGCGGTATCACCTATGCTGCTCGCCGTTGGCCATCCAACCGGTCGTTCAAGCGCGATCCCAATGCTGATCCGGTTCAGGTTGTAACGTATTCCACTGCCGATGGCGAAACCGGCATGCCAGGCCGCCCTGGTTTCATCAACCAGACGATAAATTCGTCCATCGAGTCCAATCAGGTAATGAGTGGTGAAGCGCGCATGAAAATCGGTCATCGCGGCGATGGTGTCTGTTACGGCGCCGGGAATTGCGTGCAGAACGACCATACTTACACGCTCGCCACCACGCTCACTGAAAGCCAGTGCTGGCGGCGTTATCTGAATGATGGTCATTTCACCATCAATAGGTGGTTGAGCGGTTGTTGTCAATCGGGTACCGGTTGTGACCGGTTCTGTCGGTATCGCTGCTCCTAACACCGGCATTCCGTGTTGTCGAGCCAGATCACTCAGTCGCTTTACCTCGCTCCATTTCGGTACCACATTGTAGAGAACGTCGAGCGCAAATGGTTGCAGAGCGTAGGTTGTCTGTTCGAGCGTGATCTGATAGCTGTTTGCCAGCGGAACACCGATAGCCCACTGCCGGGCCAGTTGATGAAACGCCCAATCAGGCCGATAGGTCGTCCCGGCCTGCTTGTAGGTCTCCGCCAGTAGTGCATCACGGAGTTTCACCGTTGCCGCATCGGTAGCTGTACCAATCTGACTCAACCGACGCACGTCTTTCCAATTGGGTACCAGGTTGTAGAGGGTATCAACCGCAAATGCCTGGTACGCATACTGCTTCCCATCAACCGTGATCTGCGCACTTTTGCCAACCGGTGGCCCTAATCGTTGCGCAACAGCATATTGATGAAAAGCCCAATCGGGACGGAACGGCGAACCACCGGCCTGATAGGTTGCCTCCAGAAGTGCCCGTCCTAGACCACCTGCTGGAATACTCCCACCAAGCAACTCACTGAGCGTCTTCACGTCACCCCAGTTAGGCACTTCACAGTAGAGTGTGTCGCGGGCAAACGGTTGATAGTTGTATTCTTTGCCGTCTACTTTCAGGCGTGCGCTGGGTCCCATTGGCATCCCAAGCTGATGTTCGAGGGCATAGACATGGAAGGCCCAATCGGCGTTGTACCCCTGACCATTCGTCTTATGTTTGTATCCCTCTTCGAGCAGCACTTCGATCAATCGTTCATCATCGGGTGTTGGGGTGCCAATCTGACCGGGAGGTACGACAGGCGGTGCCGTGTTGTTGAGATATGCTTCTACCTGTGACCAAACCCACTCTTTCGTGACTGCCCAGCCAGGACAGCTCTTCTGGTTGGTATAGTCGCGGTGAAACGAGATCAACTGTCGCGGAGGTATCTTCAGACGGCGCGAGAGTTCTCCCATCACGGCCAGCGAATGCTCCCACACCTTTCCCGATGGTAAGACCTTATCGAAATAGCCGACCATCTCCAGTCCGATAGAATACCAGCCCTGGGCAAGCGATCCATTGCCGGTGCCTGCGTGAATCCCGATCTGTGACATTGGCGTGGCCAGCCAGATACCATCGGGACCGGCGAAAATATGGGGACCTGCTGTCCAGCCTTTTCCGGCGTAAAATCGCTGAATCCCGCGCATAGTCGTTAAACCGCGCCATGAAGCCTCATCTGGCCGGTAGGTGTGGTGTAAGACCAGGCGGCTCGGTGCAAGTTTACCAAAATCATAGTTAGCGACGTAGTCTCGCCATTCGGTGACGGTCAGCATCCGGTTGATGAACGGTGGTGAACCCTCAGTAGGAAAGTCGGGCATAAGACAGCTCCTTCATTGCAAGTCGGTTGCTTGCGACAAGCGGTGTGAACGGATAATTGATGCAATCACCGATACCAGCAGCGTCACGACGATCACCGATAGCGAGACGGTGGTGGGGATGTGCAGACCATGACCACCGGAGAACCAGCCGGTAATGAGCGGCGTTAACATCTTGATACCAATGAACGACAGAATAATGGCCAGCCCGAAGCGCAGGTAGTAGAACGACTCCATCACGCCAGCCAGCAGAAAATAGAGTGAACGCAGACCAAGAATAGCGCATATGTTTGAGGTGTAGACGATAAATGGATCGTGGGTGATACCGAAAATGGCCGGAATAGAGTCAACGGCAAACAGAAGATCGGTACTTTCGACAATCAACAACACGAGGAGGAGCGGTGTTGCCTTAAAATGACCTTGCTCATGTACGAAGAAACGGTCGCCACGCATCTCAGTAGTTATTGGCAGGACTCGTCGTGCTAGTCGCACTAAAAGATTTCGTTGCGGGTCGACTTCAGGCTCATCATCCTGAAAAATTAAGCGAATGCCGGTAACCAACAAAAAGAGACCAAACAGGTAGAGAATCCACTCAAATCGTTCAACTAATGCCGATCCGAGCAAGATCATTGTTCCACGCATGATCAGAGCGCCTAAAATGCCCCAAAAGAGGATTCGGTGTTGATATTGCGGTGGAACGCGGAAGTAGCTAAATAGAAGCACAAACACAAAAATATTATCAACACTTAACGAATACTCAACCAGATAGCCGGTGAGAAAATTCAAACCATCTTCGGGGCCACGCCACCACCAGATCAGAGCGTTGAATGCCAATGACAACGTGATCCAGACGACTGTCCATAAGCCTGCTTCCCGAAGAGAAACTTTGTGCGAATGACGGTGGAAGACACCCAGATCAAGCGCTAAAACAAGAAATACGACTGCGTGAAAGCCAATCCAGGCCCAGATTGTCGGTTCCACAATGCCTCCAAACGATATAACCCTACCTCATGCCAGGTATGTCTGTTCCGGTTACGTACTTGTTGCTACACCTGACCAGTAAAGGACAGCGGACTGGATTGCATAACTCGGGATTAGTCGCCCGTTCATCCCTCGATCCGCTCTTCATCAATGATGCGTTGCGGAAAACAGATCCGCGCTCGTGTCCAGCCCGCTTCGACATCACGAGTCAAACTAAACGAGCCGTTCAGATCACCCTTGACAAGCGTTTCAATGATTTGTAAGCCTAGCCCACTGCTCTGTCGTGATGGTGGTGGCGGATGCCTCGGCCCATCATCACGTACCTCAACCACGACCTGCCCATGCTTTAATACTGCTTCAACTTCAATTCGACCACCTTCAATACCTAACCCGTGCGTCAAGGCATTGTCAACCAGCTCATTAATGACCAGCGCCAACACCGTTGCATCGCGTGAACCAATGCGCACCTCATCACCAAGAAAGGCGAAGTCGACCCGAATATCTGTCTCGAACAGGGTGCTTTGCACGCTCTCGATGACTTGACGAGCCACCGCACTGACAGTAGTGACACCAATATCGTCACGCGAGAGAAGGTTATGAATAGCCGCAATTGCCTGAATACGTGCAGCACTCTCACGGAGGGCTTTCGCACCAGGACTGGCCGGATCAAGCCGACGCAACTGCATAGCAAGCAGGGCGGCAATCGTTTGCAGGTTGTTGCGCACCCGATGGTGCATCTCTTGCAACAGTGCCGATTTGATCCGTAACGCACGTAGACTCTCTTCGTACAGACGTGCATTCTCGATAGCTATCGCAGCCTCATCGGCGAAGGTATTTAAGAGGCGTACCTGTTCGTAATCAAACAGATGCGGCTCACGGCGATAGAGACAAATACCACCGATGGTGCGGCCTCTGGCCCGCAACGGCATACAGAAGAGTGAATAAAAATTCTCTTCACGAGCGACTGCCGGTAGTTGTGGAAACCGTGCATCCTGATAGGCGTTCATCACGGCCAGGGGTCGGCCATCGCGTACTGTCTGAATAATCAGATCGCGTACCCCATCGCCTTCACCACCATAACTGGCAACCAGTTTCAGCTTGCCGTCTTCACCTACCTGAAAGATAGATGCGCGGTCAACCTTTGAGAGATCAACAGCCTTTTCAACGATCAAATTGAGCACATCCTGTAGACCAATTTGCTCGGCAATCGACTTCGATACCTGTTGCAAAGTCGTCAACTCACGTAGCTTCTGGTGTAACCGTTCATCGGTTTGCTGATACAGTTTGGCATTCGCAATAAAAAACGCCAGTTCGCCGGCTGCTGTCTCAACAAACGATATTTCTTCTTGGGTAAAATCGCGTGGTACGATTGTCTGCACGTTAATCACGCCTTGCAATTTATCGGCGCTAAATTGAAACCGCTCGGCAGAGAAGAGCACAATCGGTACTGCCAGCATCGAACGGAACAGCTCTTCACCGAGTTGTGGTTCCCGTTGGTAACGTGAGTCTTTGTGCACGTCGTGTACAGCTACAGGATAACCCAACTGCGCAGCCCAGCCGGTCACTCCTTCGCCGAGTCGGGCCACGACCTGACCAACCGCCGCTCGATTTAAGCCGTGCGTTGCCCGTAAGACTAGTTCATCACGGTGTTTGTCGTAGAGGTAAATCGAACAGGCCTCGACATTCATCACCTGGGCTACCGTCTCGGCAACTGTTTGCAATGATGAATCGAGGTCGAGGGTTGAATTGGCTGCCGAGATGATGCGGTGTAAACCATCGAGCTGGGTTGCCCGCGCCACTAGCCGGGCTTCCCATTCGCGAGTGCGCTGCTCCTCTTGAGCGGCGCCGAAGGCCAGGAGTAACTCGCTCACGACGACCCCTTGTGCCATTGGGAGGTGGGCCGCAAGATGCAAACCCAACTCCGTTAGCACCTCAGCCGTTCCACCACAGATGTACCACTCTGTACCGATCTGACGGAGCAGGCTTAGCCGGATTGCAGGATCGGTGCGCTGCTCAAGGGCATCGATCAGCATACCAATCGATGGCATTGTCTCACGGATTGCCCCTATCAGATCGGGTGGTTGTGAGGTCAATACCTCATACATAGGCCGGGGCGTCACGTCCATAGATCACTCCCTATTGCAGGGTGGTGACGAGAGCAAGCGAATACCGTATTGCCGGTATCTTGGTCTCGGTTTCGTCGCTGCTCATTGCTTCCTTCTTCACTCAATTATATCCGCTCGCGCAAGTACATTTAGCGCCAACGAGTGAGAATTTCCTCACGCTGAAACACTCTCGCCGCTATCCAGATCAGACCAACAGTGAGGAGCAATAACAGTAGCGAGAAGTTCAGTCCCACAATGACATCAAGGACAAAAAGTCCCAACATCTGACCGAAAAAGAGCAACATAACCGGCACAATCAGCACACCAGCAATCTGCTGCGCACTGCGCGGATCGTTTACTCGGGAAGAGATCATAACCGTGAGCGCCACCGAAATTGCTGCCAGGAGTGGACTGGCGAAAATAAGCATAATCAACCAGCCAGGCTGGAAAACAAGCGTCGGCACCACCGGATCAACCACGACCAGCACCAGACCGATGGCGAAAATCGTGGCACAAAGCCATGTCAGTAGAATACCAGGAATGATTGCTGCCAGTACTTTTCCTACCAGTAACTCGCTCACCGTGATCGGTGCCGCTAACAATGGCTCAAGCGTTCGCCGATTCTTCTCGCCAACGATGCTGTATGAAGCCAGCACATTCGGAATAATCATCGGTAACAAGAGAAAGAGAACTGAAAACTGTCGTCCGAAGATGACCTGAGCCAGTGCTTCGAGCGACAGGTTTGCTAGCGTTGGATCAACCGCTGCCGCCGGAATGTCGGCTGTATCGGGATCACTGACGATCCCCATCGCAAAGATAAGCCCAAGCGTAAACAGCGGAAGGAGGAGTGGCGGCAACAACATTCCCGCCAGTAAACCGCGTGAACGTCGCAGTTCCAGCCACTCTTTGCCAATAATGACCTTGACCCGTTCCCAACGCACCATACTGCACTCCTGCTCAGGTTTGTCGTCGTAAGCTCTCTGGTCGTAATGATCGTGGATGACGATTATTGTCATCGTTGACCCTTCGATTGTCCCCCTACTTGCCGATCGCTGACCCTTCTTGCATCAGCTCAAGATAGACGGTTTCAAGAGATGGTGTAAAGGGTTCAAGATAACGAATATCAGCGCCGGCGTTAACCAATGTTCGTACCAGCACCGGATTATCGTGTTCAGGATCGGTCAAACGAATAAATAACGTCTGTTCATCGGCGGTCACATCAATAACAAATGGTAATGCCTGCACAGTTGCCACCAGCGGCGCAGCCGGGCCGGCCAGCATGACTCGCACGCCACGACCAAACAGGCGAGTGCGGAGATTAGCCGGTGTATCGAGCGAAATCAGCCGTGTGCGAAATACCGCGATCAGATCGCACAGCTCATCGGCTTCGGCCAGATTGTGGGTCGTTAGGAAGATGGTACGGCCGCTTGCCCGCAACGACTTGATCAGATCGCGCACGGCCCGTGCTGCTGCCGGATCAAGACCAGAAGTCGGTTCATCGAGAAAGAGCACTGCCGGATCGTGTAGTAAGGCGCGCGCAATTGCCAGTTTCTGGCGCATACCCTTTGAAAATCCACCAACCGGTTCGTTGCGCCGCTCCCAAAGCTCAAACAGACGCAAATAAAAGGTTGCACGCTCGGTTGCCTGATCGCGCGAAAGCCCATAAAGACGAGCAAAAAAGACCAGATTCTCTATCGCGCTGAGTGCATCGTAAAGACCGGGTGTTTCGGTCAAAATACCGGTATTCGCCCGTACTGCCTCAGCTTCGGTCTGGATGTCAAAACCGGCCACGCGGGCGCTACCAGTGGAAGGTGCTATCAGGGCACACAGCATCCGCACGGTGGTCGTCTTACCGGCGCCGTTAGGGCCAAGAAAGCCAAAAATGGTACCGATTGGAATGCAGAGATCGAGCTGGTCTACTGCGATCACTGATCGAAAACGCCGACTGAGTTGGTGGCATTCGATTGCATTCATACATTCATACCCGAATCGGAGATCTCATCATCTACTCATTGTACTACGCCGGGCAATATACCACCAGATGCGAGAAAATGATGCTATGATGAAACAGGCATGATCAAACTTAAATAGTGAACAGAAGCACATACTATTGCACGTGCACGTCATCGAATTCTCTATAATAGCGTGTGGGCAGACGATCAGTAAAGATGGAGGGCGTATGACGCAGCAAGATTTGGCCAGTCTGATCAGAAACATTCCCGACTTCCCCATCCCCGGTATTCAGTTTAAGGATATTACAACGCTTATCGGAAATGGCCCGGCGTTCAGTGAAGTGATTGACCGTCTGCACGAGCGTTACCGTGATCAGCATATTGATGCAGTAGTAGGAATTGAGTCGCGTGGCTTTATCTTCAGTGCCCCCCTTGCCTATCGGCTTGGTGTTGGCCTGGTGCCGATCCGAAAACCAGGAAAACTGCCAGCGGCAACGTATCAGATCGAATACCAGCTCGAGTACGGCACCAATCGACTTGAGATTCATCGCGATGCGTTTCAGCCAGGGGCACGGGTATTAGTTGTTGATGATCTGCTGGCAACCGGAGGTACCATTGCTGCGGCATGCGATTTAATCGAGATGGCTGGCGGGCGAGTTGCTGAACTGGCTTTCGTGATCGAGCTAACCTTCCTCAACGGCCGCGAGCGCTTGCGCGATCGCTCGGTCTTCTCGCTCATCCAGTTTTGAGGTTGATGGCGCTACGCCCGATGCAGGGGTAGGAGCAGACACATGCTCCTACCCGCTTTGGTTATCCAGTATGGTCAACATCTATCAGCACACGCCACGCACGAGGAGGGCTTTTCAGCGTCGTCGGCTTGTTCAACGACCGGTCAATACCGAAGAACACCATGCACTTAGCGCCTATCCGAATAATTGTCTCACAGTACAGCGGATGAAACCTGATAGATGTACGGCACAGCACCACTGCGCCCCAACCGAATCTTCTTCTGCGATAGGAATGTCGGTGAGGCGTTGCCTCGCCCCTCCTCGTGAATCGTATTACATCCATCGACGAGGTTCATCTGTCGTGAGGTGATGATAAATTCATTCGGATAGGTTTTT
>NZ_JPIM01000067.1 GCF_000735195.1 Chloroflexus sp. MS-G | reverse complement strand
GCCCCCACCATGGCGTGCTAATGCGCCAAACGATGGGTTCCACCCGTGCACTGCACCATACGGGCCAGCGGCCCGCGCTCCCAGGAGAAATGCGCACACGTTCACCCTCTGTTGTCTTGCCGATCATACCCGTCACTGCATGCATAGTGGGGGCAGGTTTCAAACCTGCCCCCACTATGGCGTGCTGATGCACCAAACGATGGGTTCCACCCGCACACTGCACCATGCGGGCCAGCGGCCCGCGCTCCCAGGTGAAATGCGCACACGTTCACCCGCTGTTGTCTTGCCGATCATACCCGTCACCGCATGCATAGAGGGGGCAGGTTTCAAACCTGCCCCCACTCCCCACCATGGCGTGCTAATTCGCCAAACGATGGGTTCCACCCGCGCACTGCACCATACGGGCCAGCGGCCCGCGCACTGCTGCCCCCCAACTCCCCGAATCACGACACCCCATCGTAATGACGCCCTGCCGGGTTCTCTGATGTAGACGTTGTGTGGACGCCTCTCCGGTAGAATGTGCACACTATACGTCTCTGCACCAGCGATACAGCGCGGCGCATCGTTATGTCCAAGCGAACCTGTGATGCACTGAAGGACTGCTCTTATCGTGAAGGGGTTTCTTGCAGATGACCACAGCTCAAACCCTCATCGTGGAGATTCACGGTATGAACTGAAAGGAACGCTAGTACTACAACGAGAGATGCGGATGGAACAAACTGGTGCGCATGCTGGTCGCCCATGAGCCGGGTGCGGCGTGGCCGCGTGGCAGCGTGGCGCACGAGCCAGGGCGCTGGGGGTTGACAATGTTGGGTGAGGTCAGTTACCAGGTGAACCTGCCGCTGATCGTAAGGTAAATACGCTCTGCCGGGGCAGCGGCGCCGCCGCACCCCGGCCCATACCGGCTCATTTCGCAGGCTTTTCTTGTGTGAGTGTCAGACGCCAACATATCACAATACGGAGGAAAACAATGCACGTGAACATCCGCTCCGCCAATCGCATCGGCGGTCTCCTGAGCGGGCCAATCGTGCTTGTTATCGGATTGGGAATCCTGTTTCTAGGATGGCAATGGCGCACCTTCACCCAGAATCAGATCGCCACGATGCTTCCGGCGGAGGGTAAGGTGGTCGAAGTCGTTTCGCGCACCAAAACATCCAGTGGTGAGCGCAAGACCTACTTCTATCCGGTCGTGGAGTTTCGCACGGCTGACGGGGAGAGTGTCCGCTTCGAGAGCAGCACGGGCAGCAATCCATCAGCGTACCGTGTCGGCGACGCGGTCAAAGTGCGCTACGACCCGCAAACGCCACAGTCGGCAGTGATCGATTCGTGGGAACTCTGGCTGCCGTCAAGCATCGTCATCGGGGTGGGAGGCTTTTTTGCGCTGATCGGCATCCTCGCCATTCTCAACGCGCTGGCGGTTCTGCTGAAATGGGGGGGATTGCTTGGATTACTCGGCATTATTCTGCTGCGGCGGAAACGTGGGTAGTGTTTACTGGGCTCGATCGGGAATGTATCTCGCGTCTACGTAGAAGGAGAACAGGACATGTGGGACTTTAGTCTTGGGAAGGCGTTTGGTTTAATGCTCCGTACGTTGCCGTTCATTGGCTTTCGTCTCGCTATCTACTTCGGTATCACGCTCGCGTATCTCATTGCTACCAGCGGTGGCGCTGGCATCGGCTACATGATCGGCAGCATCCTGCGGGATGCAGAAAGTGATCCTTCGGGAAGTGTTGCGTTCTGGGGAGGCCTGATCGGATTTGGTATCGTCTCGGGAGTGTTGTATTTCGCTCGTGAGTATCTGCTGTATATCGTCAAGGCAGGCCACATCGCGGTGCTCGTGCGCCTGATCGACGATCAGCCGATACCGGAGGGGACAGGACAAATCGGGTATGCTACCCAGATTGTCAAGTCTCGCTTCGCCGAAGCATCGGTGTTGTTTGGTATTGACCAGATCATTAAGAGCATCCTCCGCACCTTTAACGCAACCGTTCTAACCATCAGTAGCTTTCTCCCCATCCCCGGACTGACAAATGTGATGGAGTTTGTGACGTCCGTGATCAATTTCTCGCTTACTTACGTGGATGAAGCGATTCTCGCCTACATGATCCGCACCAACCCTGAGAATGCCTGGGCCGGCGCCCGCGACGGCGTGATATTCTACGCTCAAAACTACCGCATGATGCTCAAAAATGCGGTATTCCTCACCATTTTCGCTTGGATTGTGTCGTTTGTGATCTTTCTCGTCGTTCTCGCCCCGGTTGCCGCTCTCGTGAGTGTGATGCCAGGGCTGGGTGGTTTCTGGACGCTGATAATCGCTATTATCGCCGCGTATGCACTTAAAGCGGCACTCATTGATCCCTTTGCAATGACGTGTATCGTGCAGGTCTACTTCAAAGCTATTGAAGGACAGACGCCCAGCCCAGAGTGGGTTGAACGACTAAATTCGGTCGCAGCGCCGTTTCGTGAGCTGAGTGCAAAGGCTGCCGCCTTTGTGCCCGGTCCAGGCGGCGCATCTGTCTCGGTGACGAGGGTCAGATAGCGGATGACGCTGGTTTGTAGTTCACGAATGTGCACTAATTGGCCACCTCGGCGTATGTAACACGCTGGCAGTTTTGCGGGAAGCGGAAAGATTTATTACTCTGCTGTGATGGAAATGTGGGTAGTATCGCGGGTATTTCGCCTTCGGTCGTTTCACCACAGCCTGAGCACGTCGGTCGCATCGCTGAAACGAGATGGGCGAAAGTACCGCTTCCGCCCATCTTGTTGGTAGGAGGTGTTGGTTAAGGCGTTAGCGTCCCTCCACCGAAGTCATCAAATGCAGCGCCAGCCGTGTTGTGGAACCAGACCCCAATCCGTCCACCAGTATTGACATAACGATTTCTAGCCACCGTTCGAGTATCGGCAGCGCCTATTGACTCACAGCGTACAAAGACCTCTACCGTGCCGTCGGCCTTTGCCCATGCTCCAAGTGTATCACCAGGTTGAAGCACAGCGGGGAACGTTCCAACCGTCAGGAAACCCCGACCAGGAACGAGGGCCTCAACCACAACCTGCTGGTTAACTGCATCGTAACTCACTAGAATGGCTCCGTGTTGACCACGATTTCCGTTCACCTTCAACGCCAATGTGTGATGCCGACCAGAAGGGTTGATCGACGTCAAGCGCATGAAGGCTTCTTGATCTGGTCCGAAGACGGTCGGACGCCACCACGTCAGGCCGCCATTTTCGACAGTCACAACATTATTCACGATCCGATACTGATCGCTCTGTGTCGCTCCACTCCAGTTGCGGCCTAGCCTGCCATCGGCACGGTTGAATGTATCAAGGGGAGATGTAACCGGAAAGGGACTCACCTTGACCGTCACGGTCTGGGTTGGCTCAACATTACCGGCGCTGTCGCGGGCGAAGAAATCTACTGTGTACGTACCTTCACCACTGAGCGTCAATGGCCCACTGTACGGTTGGAAGGTGCCACCATTCACCCGGTAAGCAATTTCAACCGTTGTTGAACGATCATCAGTAGCAGTTAGCGCAACTGTCGCACTTCCGACATAACAATTACTCGGACACAGCGGATTTGTCGTCCCGCTAACGGTGGCGATCGTCGTAGGTGGTGTACCGTCAAGATCAAGACCGACAATCACCGGATCGTGATCCGAGGTGCGATAGAAATCCGGTGCATACAGGCTGCTAATCTGGCCTGGCGACTTGAAATTAGTGTTATAGTCGAGTATTGGCGGCTCGTCAGCGTTGATATGCCATTCAGCCACACCGGTCACCTGCGCACTGAGACTCGCCGTTGCCAGTGCATAATCGAGATACCCCCACTGGCCGTTGAAGACATACGAATAGGCATTCGCCCCTACAAAACGCTCGATTAAGTTCTCATACCCCTGCGTTTCAAGAGCGCGAATGGGATCCTCTTTCGCATAGCTATTCAGATCACCGATAATCAAGACATCGGGATCGTTCACGCCAGTTGGATCAGTTGCCAACCATGCAGCCAACGCATTCGCAGCATTGACACGAACAATATTGCAGTTGCCCTGTCCATCACTGGCATCAGGTATATCACAGGGGCTTCCTTTGCTCTTGAAATGGTTGACACTAACGACAAAGCGAGCACTGGTTGCGTTGATCGAAAAGGCCTGTGCCAGCGCTGCTCGATTCCGCGGTGTGCTATCACCGCCATTAACGAATGTGGCACTGTTGAGCACTGCCGTTCGCCCAACTGGCGTAACCAGGGCCGGCTGATAAATAATGCCAACCTTAATCGCATCATTGCCTAGTGCATCAACCTGACCGGTGGCGGCATCAACATCGATATATGTGTAGGTACCCGGTGTAGTTGCAGCATTAAGTCGGTTGACCAGATCGGCGATTGCACTTGTCGGACCGTAACCGTCATTCTCGACTTCAATCACTCCTAACACAGTCGGATTGAGCACAACAATGGCTGCTACCGTCTTGGCTGTTTGCCGCGCAAATTCAGTGGCATTCTCCGCGCCACGACAATTGGTGGGACCACCGGTCAGGCCGTTGGTACATCCGTTAAAGGTGTTAAAGTAGTTGAGCAGATTCATTCCGACTACAGTTATGCTGCCACCGACGTTAGGTGGTGCCGTTGGTTGGGGATTTTCTGCGACAAAGTTTGGTACCCCACCCCCCGGACTCAGGTCACTTAAATCACCGACCGGACGCACACGATAAGCATTCCCACTCGCTGCATTCCCTGACCAGGTGTATGTCATAACACCGATCAAACCGGTAACACTATCACCTCCACGCAGGGTATTAGTAGCGCTCAACGGATTACCGCCGCGGCCAAATAAAATCGGGTCAGGGTTCTGATTTTGCAAGTTATCATCAACAATAATCCGGTTAAGATCATTAGCCGCCTGTAACGCCTGAGCCAACGGTCCCGGTGGGTAGAGACTGGTTGGTTGATAGAGACGGTCCGCCGCCGACATCACGACCTGTCCAAAACGACCGAGCTGGAAATGTTCAGTTACGACCAACTTCATTGGGAAACGCACAAGCATCCCTTCAAAGCGCTCGAGATAGTCGGGATTTGGGAAAGGCATCACTACATCAGTTGGATCGAGGGTACCATTCCCAACAACCGTGATCTGAACTGCACTGATTTGGGTCTGACCTTGAAACTCACTAACCAATCCGCGCACCCGCACTATGTCGCCTAAACTGACATTGTTGTTGTTCCCGTTGAAGACGAATATGCCTTCCGAGGTCAGTGGATTGTCATCCTGATCGGCGACCTCCTCCTGAACATAAAATCCTCGTAGATTCGGAGTAGGACCTTCAAAATCGCCGATGACAATCCCTTCGATCAACACTTCCTCATTCACACAGGGCGAGATGTCGGTCGTTCCCTGAATGATGTGGATCAGCGTCAGATTGGGTACGTCTGGGCAATTTCCACTCATCGGCGGGGGCGTACTGCACGGGTTAGTAGGACTACTGCTGTTACGAGGATTTGGTGCCCCAATGCTGAAATCGCTCGCATTGTTATCGGTGTCAACACAACCATTCCCGTTACGGAATGCAGCCGTCGTATTGCTCAGAGAGGGTGCAGGGGCGCCTTCAAAGAAATTGGCATTTCCATAGCCAACCAGATCGATAATCAATGCCTGCTGTGCTGAAGAGCATGGCGTCGAACCGCCGTTGCATGCCAGGCCATTGGTACTGTTCACCAGGGCAAACTTGCCGGCCGAGGCACTGGCATTGATAGAACCACTTGCATCAGGTGTTGGCAACGGGCTACCGGTAGTCCCACCGGCTAACTGCACCAGATAATACTGACCAGGCGCTAATGATCCGCTTAACAGCACTATCGGATTACTGCCAAAGTTACCCGTTCCGGTTGCACTGGCATACTGGATCGACAGCCCGTTCAAACTGACGGTCGTCGTTCCTCGATTAAAAATCTCAACAAAATCATTCGTATACGGCGCACCACTGCTTCCACCACCACCGTACACCTGACTGATTACCAGGTCTGCACTGATCGCCCGCACAATCGGTACTGTGGTGCCGAACGGTATGAAGATACACGCAACGACAAGCAACACACTTACCCAGTGACGTGTCCAACGAAACATCTCAGGCATACTTCACCTCATTAGTTCACAAATACGTGTTCGCCAACCAGCAACAGCACTCTACGGTTAGAGAGGAGAGCAGGAGCAAGGTGAACCGCAATATTGAGTGGTCAGGTGTTGTTCATAATAAAAGGGGATTTTGAAGTCGATGTTAAGCGGAGGATATGAAACACATCCATTTGATGACAGTTTTTTCATTGGCAAGATGAGCGTTTTGTCAACCGGTGACCTCACCGATGCGGATCGGCAGCGCGTTTGGTTATGTTCTCAACGCTGCCCATTGCACGTTTCAGGTGCCCACAAACCACGCTTTGCGGCACGGGCGTCGGCTTCTGCTGCGCGAAAAATGGCCTGGTAGCGGTATGGAACGTTGTACGTGTATTCGTAAGCGTACCCCTGCCAGATTTGTTCCAGGTTCACCATCCGACCATCTTCGAGCCAGACGTAGCGCAACAGACGACCAAACCGGTCACGTGAATCTTGACTAGGGTCGTCTTCAAGGAGCACGGTTTTATTGTCGAGGAGAGCACGGGCATTGGCGGCCGCTTCTTTACCAAAGCATTCAACCGTTCGTCGTGGATCAACCGATTCAGGGGCGTTGATGCCGATCAATCGTACCCGCTCTTCGCGCCGATCAATACGGACGATAATGGTGTCACCATCAACGACTCGTACAACTTGTGCACGGGTGAGATCGTCGGGAAGTGGTGGATAGTCGGCAAAGGTTGTTGCCGATCTATCAGACCGGCTACAGCCACTGATAGCAAGGATGAGGATCAGGATGATGAAGATGCGTTGCTGCATAATCACTCAATGTTGCGGTAAGTCTGAACGTCTTTTTCCATATTGTACCCCATCTGTTTCTGCAGGTATCCAATTCTGCTAGCCGGTCGTTACACAACTGGCGGGTATTTTGAAAGACCTGCTCATCCCTCTAGCGAAATCACGCCAAAACGTGTATCCTGGAAGTGTCGAGAGCGGTTTATCGTGGAGGAGAAACGTGCATGCGACCACGTGAACACTTTGATCAGGAACTTGATGCCCTGCGTAAGCAGGTAGTGAGTTTGGGACAGGCGGTGAGTGAGGCACTTGCGAAAGCGATCACAGCGCTCGAACGGGGTGATCTCGAATTGGCACGATCAGTCGTCGGTAGTGACGCCGAGATTAATGAGGCGAAAAACGCTATTGAGCAACACGCTATTCAGCTCATTGCAACACAGCAACCAGTGGCTCGCGATTTGCGCCGGATTGTCGCGACCATGGCGATCAGTTATGAACTGGAACGAATCGCTGATTATGCTAAAAGTACTGCCAAAATGGTGGTCGGCAGCCCCGATCCCAATCGTGGGCCGTTGGTTGCACCGGCAGAGTTGGTTGCTCTCGGTAAGGTGGCGCGGGATAATCTCGAACGTACACTTCAGGCCCTAAGCAACGGCGACGCTGAGGCGATTAAGGATATTGTTGCTCGCGAAGATGCGATTGACCATGATTACAAACAGCTTAAGCGAGCTATGGTAGCACAACTGACCCCACCAGAGACAGCCGATCTGCTGTTTATCGCTCATAATTTCGAGCGAGTTTCGGATCGAGCGTTGAATATGGTCGAGAAGATCATTTTTATGACAAAAGGTGATCAGGTTGAGCTGAACGATTGATCCCGTCTGATAGCGCTCAGCTTACAAGAGTCGGATGAATGTCTTTAGCGTCTTATCCGAATATCCGTCTTACGGTGCAACGGATGTATCCCATCGATGGATGTAGGGGCGCAGCGCTGCACCCCTACCAATCTGCTGCTGCGACAGGAGATGTCGAAGAGGCGCTCCGTGACTATCGTCGTGGATCCTTGTCAGGGCGGAGCACCGCCTTACCGCTCCTCATGAATTATCTTGCATCCATTACCGAGGCTCATCCGTCGTGAGGTGATGATGGATGTTTCGGATAGGCGCTTAGAGCCTGGGCAAAAACCCGGTTTTCTCATCAGGCACGTATCGTACCCGCGCAATCATTGCGTGAGGGACTGCCGACATACTTTCGTGCCAGCCACACTACCTCCCCCCTTCCGCGCCCCGTATGGAAGAGGAAGGGGGCAAGAGGCGATGGTGAGGGGCGCCAGTTGTCCGCCAACATTCTCCTCATCCTACCCCTCCTGATCTTCTCCTGCAACAGGATATTTCGGATCGCTGCTTTACTGCTGTGACCCTTCCAGCCGCACAAACGTCACTACTGCGGTGATGCAGGCCACACCCAGGCCAAACCAGGCACTCAATTCAGCAATTCGGTTCTGTTCAGCCTCTGCGGCAAGGCGGAGTGCGCGCAGATTGGTATCGGCCAGGCCCATCACCCCTTGTTGCAACGCCTGTCGTGTCGCTTCGATAAGTGACTGTTGGTTGAGCAGTAACCAGGCTGCTCCAATTGCACGGGCGGAGAGGTACGCAATGACGCCGACCAGGGTACCGATCAGAAGTGCCAATAACAGCCGTACCAACCAGGCCTGCAACGTGTCGGAAGCGGAGTTATACGCAACCATCCTACTGTTCCCCCTCACCGGTTATGCGTTTCCGCGCTCGCTCTTTTGCGGCGCGCAATCTGGTCAGCGCATCTTCTGACTGAACCGGTGTTAATGGCGGTGGTGGCGAAGGTTGAGCAGGTGGCGGTTCGCTTGGCGGAAGCTGAACGTGCTCAGCAACCATCTGCTGCCGAGCCTGATCACGAGCGGCTCGCAAGCGACTGAGCACCGGATCGGGTGCTACTGACACTGATTCCCCAACTCGTAACATGCCGAGCGCACGAAAATCACTACGCCGAATCATCAATCGTCGCAATGCGATGTCAAACGGGAGCAAGATGAGCGCCAGCCAAAGCAGTGGTAGAGCAATCTCCTGAGCAGAGAAGACAGGGTTAAGACGCTCAAAGACTGCTGCTGGGTCGTTGATCAGTCGTCCATTTGTAGTTGTAGCCAGCTCATTGAGTAATCCTGGATTAGCTTGCGCGCTGCGGTATTCCGAAGAGTAGGGAACAACCATTCCGGCTGTCTCTTGCACAACTACCCGATCACCACTCATCCCGGCAATCTGTACCAGGTAGGTGCCGGGATTAGGGCTTTCCAACCGGGCCTGATACTGATTGGGTGCCACCTGAGTCAGTGGGATTTCGCGCCGTGAACCATCGCCGCCGATTAAGGTTGCAACCACATTCAAATCATTTTGCCCGCTGTCGGTCACCAGGCGGACAACCGTTTCACTACCGGTTACCGCTACCTCGGCCTTGACATTTTGCCCACCACGTGGGATAAGATCACCAACAAGCTGCGAAGCAAACCGCGGAAACCCATCCCACGTGATCCAGTCGTGCGCCCACTTACCCTTAGTGTCACTTAACCAGGCCGCACTACGCCCCAGCCCGAACTGCCAGGTCGCTAGGATCGGTTGTTGATCTTCAGTCGCCAGCACCAACTGGGCAGTGCTTTTCAGTGTGCTGCCGTTGTAACCGTACAACGGTGGTGTCGCATTAATACCGGCCAGGATCGGACTGCTACTGTAACGTACTGGAATAAATGGCTGTTCAACAATATAATTCCCGATCGTCGTAATTGTCTCTTGCACGAAGATTTGCGGTACGTCGGCCATATCCACTACCGGATAGTAACGTCCACCACCTTCGGCAGCCAGTTGCTGCAAATAGCTCGCCGAACCGCTCCCAGCAGCTACTGTCGTCAGGGTAATACCCTGTTCACGTAACCGCGCTGCTACGTCAAGTTGATCGCCGCCACCTCCCCAGCCATCGGTCAATAAGACAATATGCTTGATACGGGCATCAACCTGTTGTAGTACCTCTTCGGCTCGTAGCAGACCTGCCCGAATGTTGGTTGGCCCACGAGGTTCGATGCCAGCAATAGCATTCATAACCTGTTCGATTGTTGCCCCACGGGTGGTCGGAAACGCAGCAGACGCTGCCCCATCGAAGGTGACAATTCCAACCGTATCTTGTGGGCCAAGCAAGGCAACAGCTTGAGCAATCGCATCTTTGGCAATGTCGATCTTCCGTTCGCTTGAAGAGGATACCGGTGCACCACGGTCAGGATCGGCGCAATGACAGGCATCCATCGATCCTGACTTGTCAATGACAAAGACAATGGCCAGATCGGGACGTAGCTCTCGATTACGCACATCCATATACACCGGCAGCGCTTCTTCCACAGCAGTACGACCATACCCGCCAACACCGAAGCTGTTTTCGCCACCGATCATCAAAAGACCACGCCCTAGATCACGCACATAGCCGGGAATTGCTTGCATCAGGCCGACCGGTAGAGCACGCGCTGGGGTATTGACCAGCACCAGCGCATCGTAGGTGCTCAGATCGGCCAGTGTGCGCGGTGCTGCTTCAGGTGAGATCAACTCAGCGGTGATACCGGTGGCGGTGAGGGCCGTGACCAACGGTCGCGCATCGGCAGCTTCTCGTGCAATGAGCAAAATTCGCGGTGGCCCTTGCACCCGAATCAACGCGGCAGCTTCATTATTCTGAACTCGTCCATCATTTGCCGCTTCGACCTGCACCCGATACCGGCGAAAACCATTGCCTTCCACCGGCACCAGAAACTCTATTGGGGTGACACCTGGTGACAGCTCAAGCACGCGCTCTTCAACAATACCGGTGTCGTCAATGAGTCGGACGATCGCCGACTGACTGACATTGCTTTCGATATTAGCAACAATGACGGCCTCTTGACCATCACGGACACTGTTAGGAGCTTCGACACTGGCAACCAAAACTTCTGCATCGGTATTCACTAGCGTCAGATCAACAATGTCGATGGGAATGCCGCGACTGGCTGCCAGGCGCGCCGCATCAATTGCGCGCCCGCTATTCTCACCGCCATCAGAAAGCAACACCAGGCGTTTTTGGGTGTCAGCCGGGAAGAGCGCCATGCCGAGCTGAATGGCCGCTTCAATATTGGTGCGATGCGCAATTGGAATAGATGTAATGCGCCCTAGTCGTCGATCGCTGTCAGGGGAACGTTCGACCAGGGCGTTATCGCCAAACACAATGATTGCCGCCTGGTCATCGGTCGGCATAGACTGGAGTGCATCGCGAATAAATGCCTCTGCCTGTGCCCGTGTCGATGCGGGCATCGAATCGCTCCCATCTAGCAGAAATACGGTTGTCAGTCGATCAACCGGACGCACAAACTGGATGCCGGCAAATGCAAAGATCAGCATCACTGCCATCACAGTACGGACGGCAAGACTGGTCCAAAACCGTAACGGCGATAAACGACGCGGTGCAAACAGGGCGAGCACCACCATACCAACCGGCACGAGGAGCAACCAGAGGGCTTCAGGATAGATGAAAGAAATATACGGCATAGGCGGCACATCATTCTTGACTGACCAGATGTTTGTGTGATCATTGTACCGGTAACGAACGGTGATAGCAAGACAATATGACCTCTTTTTTGAGACGTCACGCCAACCGATGATGTTCCATCCAAGAAAAATAATAGCGCATCCGTTTTACGGATGCGCCGCACAGGATTGACAGAGGCAGACTAGGCGAGAACAGACTCGCTCTGCGGTTCAATCTCGATCTTCGCCCCAAGCACTTTCAAGAACTGCGCCAACCATGCTGGGTGAGCTGGCCAGGCCGGTGCTGTTACCAGGTTGCCATCGGTAATGGCTTGATCGGCAGGCAGTTCGTGGTATTCGGCCCCAATCAGCGGGAGGTCAGGGCCAACGGCCGCATACGCTGTGCAGCGACGCCCGTTGAGCACACCGGCAGCCGCCAAGACTTGCAGACCATGGCAAATTGCCGCCACTGGCTTGTTAGCAGTGAAGAAATGACGTGTAATTTCGAGCACACGTGGGTTAAGCCGAATGTATTCGGGTGCCCGTCCGCCAGGGATTACCAGCGCGTCGTACTCGTGTTCGTTTACATCGTCGAAATTCTGGTTAAGCGTGAAGTTGTGACCACGTTTCTCGCTGTACGTTTGATCACCTTCAAAATCGTGGACGGCAGTCCGAACAAATTCACCGGCTTTCTTGCCCGGACAGACAGCATGGACCTGATACCCAAGCGCAGCAAGGGCCTGAAACGGAACCATGACCTCATAGTCCTCTACGTAGTCGCCGACCAGAAAGAGGATCTTCTTTGCCATCGATATACCTCCTCTATGTCACATTGACTTCCTTGTCAGTGCATTGCATGGTGGGATGATTTCAGATTAGCACAGCTCACTCCAACTGTCAACACTGCCTGATCAAGGTCTGTCCGGAATACCCTGTCGCAGAATCGGTTGGGGCACAGCAGCGCTGTGCCCGTACATCGATCAGGTTTCATCCGCCGTATCGTGTTCAGATAGGCTCTTAATACCTGTACTACGGATGACACCTATACCGAAGCCGAAAGTGCCAGGAAGCCATCCTAATTCCCTATCACCGCCGTAATCTGTACGGGTGGTACGCTGGCAACCTGTTCGATCAGAACAGCCAGTGATCGTGGTTGAATGTGATACATCTGATCGGTAACAGGCAAGGGCTGATCTAAATCAGGTTGAGCAGTATCGATGATGACGTGCCAGCTTGCATCGTCTGGCCAATCAGGCAAGATAAATGGAACGGCCTCGTCGCCAGCGTTAATTAACACCAGCAGCACATCATCGCGCAGCGCGTTCCCGTGCTCATCGCGATCGTCAATCACAGCTCCATTCAGCAAAACCCCAATACAGCGCAACTCCGGCTGCTGCCAGAGTTCGGGGCCAACCTCTTGACCATCGGGGCTAAGCCATTCAACATCGTATTCGGCGTTCCCAAGATGACCGGTAAAAAAGCGACGACGGCGTAACACGGGGTGATTGCGTCGGAATGCGATGAGCCGCTGAGTAAACGCATGCAAAAGATCGGCTTCTGGATCAGAGCGCCAGTCAACCCAAGAGATGGGGTTATCCTGACAGTAGGCGTTGTTATTGCCTTGCTGAGTACGACCTCGTTCATCACCGGCCAGCAGCATCGGTGTACCCTGCGATAGGAAAAGGGTAGCAATGAAATTCATCATCTGCCGCAGCCGCAGTGCCTGAATTTCCGGATTGTCAGTAGGCCCTTCGACACCGCAGTTCCACGAATTATTGTGGTTATCACCATCACGATTGTCTTCACCGTTGGCTTCGTTGTGTTTCTCGTTGTATGAAACCAGATCACGGAGTGTAAACCCATCATGGGCCGTCACGAAGTTGATCGAATGGTACGGACGACGCCCATTGTGCTGATAGAGATCCATCGATCCCATAAAGCGTGAAGCGAACTCGGCTGCCTGACCAGGATCACCTTTCCAAAAGCGACGTACTGTGTCTCGATACCGACCATTCCACTCGGCCCACGGTGGCGGAAAGCGACCGACCCAATAGCCATCAAAACCGACATCCCATGGTTCGGCGATGAGCTTGACCCGCGAGAGGATAGGGTCTTGACGTACCATTGCCAGAAAAGGACTGGTCTGTTCAGAGCCGACCGGGCCACGGGTGAGTGTGCGGGCAAGATCAAACCGGAAGCCGTCAACGTGCATCTCGGTCACCCAATAGCGTAGCGAGTCGAGGACAAGCTGGAGTGTGCGGGGATGGTTTAGATCAAGACTGTTCCCAATTCCGGTATCATCGAGATAATACCGCGGCTGATCAGGCACTAACCGGTAGTAAGCAACATTATCGATCCCGCGAAAACTCAGGGTCGGACCAAGATGGTTCCCTTCGCCGGTGTGGTTGTACACTACATCAATAATGACTTCGATCCCGGCAGCATGTAAGGCTTTGACCATCGCTTTGAATTCATTGACCTGAGCCTGGGGATCAGATGTACTGGCGTACCGTGGTTCTGGACTAAAATAATTGATCGGCTGATACCCCCAGTAGTTCGTCAACCCACGGTCAGCGAGGAACTGGTCGGTGATGAATGCGTGTACCGGTAAAAGTTCAACGGCTGTCACACCGAGTTCTTTCAGATACGCAACAACTGCTGGCGATGCCAGACCGGCATAGGTGCCCCGCAACGGTTCTGGTACGTCGGGATGGAGTTTGGTAAAACCCTTGACGTGTAGTTCATAAATCACCGAGTTGGCCAGCGGCGTGTCGGGAGGTCGATCATCGCCCCAATCAAATCTAGGATCGATTACTACCGAACGGGGGACATACGGTGCACTGTCACGCTTGCCGATAGTGAGATCGCCATACGGACTATCAACCCGATACCCATAGTTCGCTTTGTCCCAGATCAGTTCGCCATAGAGTGCACGTGCATACGGATCGATGAGCAGCTTATACGGATTAAAGCGATGGCCCTGCTTGGGTAAGTAAGGTCCATGAACCCGATAGCCGTAGAGTTGTCCAGGCCGTAAACCAGGAATATACCCATGCCAGACATCGTCCGTCCGTTCAGGCAGCACGATACGTACTGCTTCGCGAGCTGCGGTAGGGCTATCGAACAGACATAACTCAACCCGGCTAGCGTGCGCAGAGAAGATGGCGAAATTCACGCCCTCGCCGTCCCACGTTGCCCCGAGTGGATATGGACGACCCGGCCAGATGTCGGAAATCTGCATAACAGAGCGCCTCCTGGAAAATGACAGGCAGCGAAATGTTGACTTTTGCATAGCCAACGATACGCTGCCTTGCGATAACGTTTCTGCGAAAAGATTCAGTTGAACAATTCGAGCAGTCTCTAAGTGTGCGTAGTTCGGAAATCAATCATCTTTACGTTCACGTGAACGGAACACGATCACGATTGGCGTGCCTTGAAATCCATACCGTTCACGCAGGCGATTTTCGAGATAGCGGGCATACGACCAGTGCACCAGATCACCATCGTTAGCAAAAAACAGAAAGACTGGTGGCTCAACCTGTGGTTGGACTGCATAGTACAACCGCAGATGAGCGCCTTTCTTCACGGCCATTGGTGGTTGCTGCAACATCACTTCGCGCAAGAAATTATTCAGCTCTCCGGTAGGTATGCGCTTCTGCCGTTGCGCGTACACCTCACGGGCATAGTCGAGCACATATGGCACTCGCTGGCCGGTTAGCGCCGAGACGAAAACAATCGGCGCATAATCAGCAAACTTAAACGCTTCACGCACCTGATCTTGAAATTCGTAATAGGTATGTGAATCTTTCTCGATAGCGTCCCACTTGTTCACTACCAGGATCAGACCCTTTTTCGCTTCAATGACCATGCCAGCAATGTGTGTATCCTGGGCAGTGACACCTTCGCTGGCATCGATGAGCAGTAGGGCCACATCACATCGCTCAATTGCCCGTAGGGTTCGTAACACACTATATTTTTCGATACCACGTTCAATCTTACCGGCCCGCCGGATCCCAGCCGTATCAATCAGGGTAATTGGTTCACCGTGGTACACAATCGTCGTATCGATCGGATCGCGGGTTGTTCCTGGAATTGGACTGACAACACTCCGCTCTTGACCCAGTAGCCGGTTCAACAGCGAGGACTTTCCGACGTTCGGACGACCAACAATGGCGACCCGTAGATGACGTTCTTCTGCTTGATCAAAGGTTTTGGGTGGGAAATACTCGGTCAGTCGGTCAAGCACATCACCGGTACCGAGACCGTGGAAGGCACTCATTGGGATCGGATCACCCAAATTGAGCGCGTAAAACTCGACCGCATCGAGCATGCGTTCCTGACTATCACACTTGTTGACGGCCAGCACAACCGGCTTTGAGGTAGTGCGGAGGATCGCTGCTACCTCGGCATCGGCAGAAGTCAAGCCATCACGTCCGTCAACCATAAAGATAATAGCGTCGGCCTCGGCAATCGCGTGTTCAGCCTGAGCACGAGTACGGCGACTGATCTCGGCTTCAGGTAACGTTGGGTCTTCACCCCCGAAAAGGATTCCGGCAGTATCTACCACTGTAAATTCGCGCCCATTCCAAAATGTATCCCCGTACAGACGGTCGCGTGTGGTACCGGGAATATCTTCAACAATTGCCCGCCGCTCGCCGATTAGGCGATTAAAGAACGTCGATTTACCAACGTTTGGGCGGCCAACAATGGCCACAATCGGTTTTGTCATAACTCCTCCTGGACGCTGACACTCGTGCGTCCTCTAGCTTTATTATAGTAGGGATTGCAAATGGAACTTTCAGAAGTGACAATGGTCACCACACAATGGAGCGAGGTATGATTGATGCACTGTTAGGTATTTTACTCTGCCAACTAGTCGGCGAAGTCGCGAGCCGTGGTCTTAGCCTGCCGGTACCAGGGCCGGTCGTTGGGATGTTACTCTTGTTTACCATTCTGCGCTGGCGAGGCCAGGTACCGGATCAGCTTCGAGCAACCGCTCAGACCATTCTGGATCATTTACCGCTCCTGTTCGTACCGGCCGGAGTCGGCGTGATCGTCCATTTACCGCTCCTGAACCGGGAAGGTCTGCCACTCCTGGCGACGATTGTGGTCTCGACGATGATCACCCTGTTGGTTACCGGCTTCACCATGCGCATCCTGCCCAAACGAAAGTGATAATTGATATGGACGAACGCATTTTCTCACTGTGGGTCTATCTGGCCCAAACGCCGTTACTCTGGCTAACGACGACGATTGCTGTATACCGACTCATGACGATCATCAGCCGACGGTTGGGGTCGCCGCCGTTGTTGAATCCGGTTTTATTGTCTATTGTGACAATTGTGATCATCCTGCTCGTTTCTGATACTCCCTACCCAACCTACTTTGACGGAGCGCAATTTGTACACTTTCTGCTAGGACCGGCAACGGTTGCCCTGGCTATTCCGCTTTACGAAGCTGAGCGAACGCTGCGCAGAATCTTCTGGCCAGCCCTTACCGGTTTGCTGATCGGTTCAATAACCGGCATAACGGCTGCGGTAGTGGTTGGCCGGCTCTTTGGTCTATCTGATATAACCCTGCGCTCACTTGTTCCAAAATCGATCACGACACCTATTGCGATGGGTGTGGCCGAACAACTCGGTGGATTACCATCGCTGACCGCAGTCATCGTGATTGTGACGGGCATGGTCGGCGCTTTGTTCGGTTGGGAACTGCTGGGTTTGATCGGCATCCACGACGATGGAGAACGGGGTTTCGCGCTTGGGCTGGCTTCTCACGGCCTGGGTACAGCACGTTCGTTGCAGTTTAGTAGCGTAGCCGGGGCACTGGCCGGACTGGCAATGGGCCTCAACGGAGCCGTAACGTCACTACTGGCCCCTCTCATCGTGCCCTGGCTAGGACTGTAGCAGGGTGTCATGATGAAACATCACCATCTTCTCCCCTTGCCTCAAAAGCAAGGGGAGAGTCCGGATTACTCACTGACGCTCCATCGTACCGTCTGGTAACCAGCGAATACGAACGCCGTTGATCTCCGTCCAGCCTTCGAGATCCTCTTCCTCTTCCTCCTGCGGGACGAGTACCGGGCCTCGATCCTGCGACCAGAGGATGAGTTCTTCGATTGTATACCATCCCGCTCGATAACGCACCTGATCGGCTGGATTAAGCCAGAAGCGAATCTGGCCATCCATCCATTGCCAGCGCTCGAGCGAGCGCCATTCCTTGCCCTGATCACTCAGGACGATCTTAACCTCCTCCAACATGCGCAGCAGTTCCGGTAATGACCGGGGTGTACTGTAGCGCAACTGGAGCAGGCGCTGATTAATAGCGTCCCGCAGTCGTTCGAGCTCAGGTACGCTCAAACTTTCCAGATCGAAGTCAGTCACTGCGGCTTCCTTTCCGGGATGTCGATCCGGTTTACAGCATGTATGCTCTTGCCGGCCCGCCTCGACACCCATAAACAGAATCTCTGGGATTTGGTAGCGCGCACTGCGGTGTGCGTTGGTTGCTAACCTTCCCCCCATATGTATCATACTCCAATTTTGTTACAGAATCCTTTCCACATAGGGGGTTGGCTGCGATTTTCTCTCACTGCAATAATAACGCAAGTTGGCCCGGTTGTGTTTCACCTGGCGACCGCTGGAGATAAAATTTCAGTTATTTTTCAGGTTGGGTTGCCAGCTCGAGCCTTTTGAGCAACCACATTGCTTCTTCAAAGGTGCGACCGCACATATCAGGATGCGGACGCAGGCTCACACATACTGCCGGTCGCTCTGGCTTGCCGTACAATGCACAACGATTGTCAGCAGTCAAGTGGACACAGCGCACGCCGGCTGGCTTACCGTTGGGCATACCAGGAATAGGTGATGAGATCGAGGGTGCAATGCAACAGGCGCCGCAACCGACTCGACACTCCATAGGCTATCTCCAGAGATAATCTGGTGGGCGGGTAGCGGGTGGGGTGCGATGACAGACCAGCGCAGTCGCACTGGTGTTATGGATTGTCTCCGTCTACCCGCTCGATCCGCAGACCACTAATAGTACGGCCACGTGCAGCCCAGCGTCGGTGATAGTGCGACTCGAAGACTGCCAGTTCAGCCGGTGAAGCCGGGATAGCACGCAGCGCAGGAAAAGCGGGCAAGAGTTCTCGCATCAGCGCAAAGAGGGCAGGATGGTCGGTAAGAAAGCTGAGATAACCACCGGGAACGAGGGTTCGAGCGGCACACGCCAGCATTTGTGGTGAGACGAGCAACTGATTGCGCTGGCGATTCCGCAGGAGTGGTGGCGGGAAATGCAAAATGATGGTAGATAACGCTGCATCGGGAATGCGCTGGTAGAGTAGTCGCGCATCGGCATGAATGAACAGGATATTTGTCAGCTCAAGTGCGACGGCACGTTCAACAGCACGGTAGAGCGGTTTCGCGACAATGTCGATGCCAACGAAGTATGTGGTCGGCTGTGCTGCTGCCAGAGCGCACAGGTATTCACCGGTAGCGCAACCAAATTCGAGGGTTAGGGGAGCGACACGACCAAACAACCCTTCGGCGCTGAGTGGTGGAAAGCGCTCTGGCGTATGGTACAGTTCATGCGCCGGCCACGAACGGTAGTAACGGGCTGCAATCTCAGGTGGCGGCGCAGTAACGTGTAAGCGTGCAGGATAGCGTCCTCTGCCCATAGCTTCCGATTCCGCTTATAAAGAATGAATGTCAGGAGAATTATATCGCGTCTGTACGGGAAGGGCTTGCAACGTTTTCCATTTTGAATGTAATGCACATCCGCAGAGCGATCCCCGCTCTGGGCCGTTGCCTTATCTGGAAACGCCAGCTTCCGGCCCACACTGCGATGCGTGGGTAGAATGAGGTTCCAGTTTCTTCTCTATCATCACTTGTCGGCGCCGGAAAAAACCTTGCAAAGCCCTGCCAGGTAACAGACGGGGTGCGCCGTGAGCACGAAACCTCACGCAGCCAGGCGCAGCAGTGCCAATGCTATCACCGTTGCCCAGGCCAGTACCTTAAACTCACCAGCATACAATGCTCTACGCACGTTGTCAGCCGATAGGAGAACCAGTTCTTGCGCCTCTAGATCGTCACTCTCGCCTTTACCAACAAACCTGGCCTGACGGGCCAAGAAGAGGTGAGCGATGCCAGCTCCCCGGTTGCCATCGACCGCATATCTTCCTAGCGCTTCCCATTCGGTGGCGACGTAGCCACTCTCTTCCTGCAATTCACGCTGTGCCGCTTGCAGTGGATCTTCGCCTGGTTCGAGATACCCACCCACCGGCGCTAGTGACAGACCTTCGACCGCATATTTCTCTTGTCTGAAGAGCACGAACTGCTGATCAACCGTGATCGCTGCCACATTGACATACTCCGGCGTGATCACCCATTGCCAGTTCGGAATTTCGCGGCCATCAGGCAAGACAAGATGATGCCGTTCAACCGTTAAAAATGGTGGTTGATGCAGCAATACTTCTCGCTCAAGAAGTTTCCATGCTGGCATGTGTTACTCCATTCTGTGCTTCCCAGCGCGGTAAGATGAACCGCATGCACGTTCCCCCGGCCTGATTGGCATCGATGCGAACTTGCCCACCATGAACACGTGCGGTCTGACGGGCAATAATCAGTTCAAGCGCATGCGCTCGTTGTATTTGTGCCGAAATTGCCTGTAAGTCGGTACTTGGTGGCAGAGCTGGATCGGTTACCTCGATCCAGACATAGTGTTCGTCAGCCGCACCACCGATCTGAATAATGCCGCCATCTGGTAATGACCGCACGGCTGATATGATGAGATTCTTTAGGGCAGTATAGATCAATCCACTTGCACCGGCTGCCGGTGGCAAGTCAGGAATACTCGTCTCAAGCTGTATGTTTCCCAGTAGGGAGAGTTCTCGTTTGGCCTCAGCTACTGCGGCCAAAGCGACGGTTGTCATATTTACCGGTTGGATAACGGTATGTTCAACTTGGGTAAAACGCTGCAAGCGACGTGCGCTACCGGCGCTAATCTCGGCTGCCGTTTCAATCATCTGGAGATCGAAGAGCTGATCCTCTCCGACATCAAGTTCAAGCAATTGCGCACGCCCCAAAATGACCGTCATCAAATTATTGATGTCGTGCGCGACACCCGCAGCCGCTAGCCCGACAACCTGAAGCTGCATGATGGCCGGATGGGTAATTGCCAGGGCCAACTCGATAAAATGAAGCTCATCGTGCCAAAAAGGGTAAGAACGTCCGTACCGATCACTCTCTTTGCCAAAGGTGTAGGGAAGCGTAATCGGTGTGTCGGTTGTAGATTGCGGGACGAGATTCAAACTGCGCAGTAATACTTCACTGAGCAGCGCCTGCCGTTCTTCCCCAGCAGCGTACCGCACTCTAAGTTGCTCGAGCAGATGCTGCCAGATCGTCTGCCGTATCGCCATACGGCGAATATAAACTCCTTCGACTAACGATGCCAAGCCCTCAAGGAGGGTTGACGATACCGACCATTCGTCTGGCAAGACCAGCCCCCCAACCACACGGCCACGCACGTTGAACGGCACCCAAGAACCCTGAACGGAGGTCAAGGTTTCAAAGGCCGGTGTCTCGGTGAGCGGCATTGCCGTTGGCGGTAACGGCCAGATCGGCGTTGGCCGGACAGATCGATGATGCACTAGCCAGGCAGTAGGACCGATAATCAGCCAGGTGGTCACTGGTACGAAAGAAGCTAAGGCATGACACAACTCTCGTTCAGTTACCGTCAGTGGCGAAAGATGAGCGAGACCAACCGAGCGGTTAGCCGCTGAACTATCAGTACATTGATTCATAAAAACGAAAATCGGCACGTTTATTATTCACTACGGCTAAATGCCATACGTCGCAACCCGCGCAATCGCTGCACAACGAAAACTACAGCAGCAATGACCAGCACAATCAGGACCAGTTTTTGGTACTGATCAACAATTTCAATCACGAACTCCCAGTTGGCGCCAAGAATAACACCCCCAACCGTAAGCAGAGATGTCCAGATCGTCGAACCGATGGTTGTAAAGAGCAGAAATCGGCCAAGCGGCATCCGGTTCATGCCAGCCGGTAATGAGATCAGACTGCGAATGATCGGAATAACCCGACCCCCAAGCACAATAATATCGCCGTGGGTGGTAAAGGCATTGAGTGCCTTATCGAGGTCTTGCTCGGATAGCAGGAAAAAACGGCCATAATGACGGAAGAAGGGTCGCACCAATGGTTCACCGGCCAGCATCCCGATGTAGTAGAGAATAATCGCTCCTAGAACCGATCCTAGCGTCCCAGCAGCAATTGCCAGCACCAGGTTCATTTCACCGCGCCCAACCAGAAAACCGGCGAACGGCATTACCAGCTCTGACGGAATAGGTGGAAAGAGGTTTTCTGCCATCATTACCAGTGTAATGCCTGGATAGCCAATTGCCAGAATGATACTTTCAATCCAGAGTCCGAGTTGTTCCAGTATTTGCCCCATGTAGTCTTTCTCCGTGTAGGGTAGTATCCGGTGCATCGATCCTGCACTGTTTGGTATGGTAGAGGATAGATACAGCGGCGTCAAGTCTGGAAAGTGAAAAATAGAGATGTTCGACATGTTCATCCCAACCAACAGTGAAATGTCGGTGCGTATGCTTCAGATTCGTTATCGGGGCGTTGTTGAGTATCACGATATACGAGACGGATTACCCGTATAATTGCGATACAGAGACCACAGGGAGAACACTGCATAAGATAGCTCCCGACAATACAGGTAGCGACAGAAATCACTCGTGCCGAGGTCAGTATGAATCACAGGCAGCGTTCGCCTCGTTTTTGCCCCCATTGTGGGAGCATGCTCCCAGAAGGAAACCCACGCTTTTGTATCGAATGCGGTCACCGCCTGAGTGACGTAGTTCAGCCGGAAGCTGTACCCCAACCAGCGGCAGGAGGGCAGGTTACCGTTCGTCTGCCCAATGCACGTGTTGAACAGAGTGTCATTGGCGGCACGATCAAATTGCCTTCCTCGGGTGCCATTCCGCCGGGCATGTGGGTGCTCGATGAACCACCCGGTCCACAAACCGTTGTCGCCATTTATGCCCCCTTACGAGCAGTTGTCGGCGGTTGGAGCGGGTTGAGCGGTCATGGCTGGCGCCGTGGTGATCGCTCTGCGCTGCGCGATTCACGAATGGCGTATACCTTCACCGCCGAGCGAGTCTGGTTCCCTGCTCCGGGGTGTGGTGGTGGTATACGCCTGCACATTACTATTGCCGCGATTGCTGAATCCGCAGAGGGGCGTAGTCGGCTTGGCTTTCGCTACCGTGAAAGGGACGATCCTCCGATGCAGGTTATCCATGCTGAATGGCGCAACCAGGATGGCGAACCAGTTCAGCATCCAATTCCAGAGATACAGATCATGGCGCCACCCCGAATTCCGCGCGTCTCCGACCTTCGGGAGGTGATCAGGCGTATGCGCGCTGATGAAGCCAGGCGCTGGCTAACCGGTAGTGCAACGCAGGGAACGTACCGCCTCCTTGGTGGTGATGTCCAACAACGTACGCCAGCCGGCAGAGGTCTCGTCCTGGTTGAAGTTGAAGAGACAGCGCGGCAAGGTTGGTTGCAACGCTTGTTTGCTCTTACCCCCAATCACTATCGGGCGCGCATCGAACAACCGCTCACCGTGGCATTTGACCAATGGCGGCACCAGGTAAATCAGATGAAACAGGAAGCAGCGAGTTTAGGGCTTGATATGGAGACCGATGTAGTGGTTGAGTGGTGGTTAGATCGGTACAATTACGATGGAGTGATCTTCACGAATGCCCGCCAGCGCTATCAGTACGATCGGGTTGTGGTTGTGTTTCGTCGCAGCCAGTTGGTACAGGTAAGACGTTAATTCTGTTCACGCATGATCGCTGTTTGCAAGTAGTTCTACAACGACCAGTAATCGTTCAGGCCACTGAGGACCGAGGATGCGCCGATTGAGGCGAATGGATTGCGGACCAAACGTTATTGACGCATCACGAGGGAGCCGTCGTCGTAATCGGTCACGGATTGCCGGTGCGAGGGGTGTCGCCATACGGATGAGAAAGATGTCGCCTTCGGTCGTAATTGAGACCACGCCAGCCTGTAGGGCCAGTAACCGAATCTGCAACCAGAGAATAAGGTGCAGCACCGGATCGGGCAGGGGCGCGCCAAAACGGTCGATCAATTCCTGACGCAAACCACGAACTTCAGCGATAGTTGTGGCGTCAACCATGCGCTGATACACTGCCAGGCGTACTGTTTCATCGGGAATATACTCCGGTGGCAGATAGGCCGTGAGTGGCAGATCAATGGTCACCAGCGGCGCAACGAGAACTCGTTCGGAAACCGTTGGTGCCCGTAGACTCTCGGTTATTGTTGTCGGTACTCCCTGCACTGTCCCTGCATGCTGTTCGGTCAACGCATCAACCTCTTGTTTCAGCTTCTGCACCGCTTGTTCGAGCAGGCGTGAATAGAGATCAAACCCAACGGCAGCAATATGACCGGATTGCTCGGCGCCGAGAAGATTTCCGGCGCCACGGATTTCGAGATCACGCATTGCGATACGAAAGCCTGCCCCTAATTCAGTGGCTTCTTGAATTGCTTCCAGCCGTAGACGGGCATCGGCAGAGAGTGGTCGGGTCGGATTGTAGAGCAGGTAAGCATACGCACGAGTCGCACCCCGCCCAACCCGGCCTCGCAACTGGTAGAGTTGGGCCAAGCCGTAATTAGTTGCATCATCAATGATGATCGTATTCGCATTCGGAACGTCAAGACCGCTCTCGATAATGGTGGTGCATACTAATACATCGTAGCGCCCCTCGAAGAAATCCATCATCACCTGCTCGAGTTCGCGTTCGGCAAGTTGACCATGCCCGACCGCAATCCGCGCTTCTGGTACCAGCCGCCGTAACCGTTCGGCAACGTGATAAATGCTCTGCACCCGATTGTGGACGACATAGACCTGCCCTTCGCGTTCGAGTTCACGCCGGATAACTTCCTGGATAAGATGATCATCCGCCGGAACAACGTATGTTTTTATTGGAATACGATCTTCGGGTGGGGTATCAATCACACTCAAATCGCGAATGCCGGCGAGCGCCATGTGCAGCGTGCGCGGGATGGGTGTCGCCGTGAGGGTTAGTACGTCGACCTCGGTGCGTAACAGTTTTAGCCGTTCTTTATGGCGTACCCCAAAACGCTGTTCTTCATCAATAATTACCAGACCGAGATTACGGAAGACCACATCGTTAGAGAGCAGGCGATGGGTTCCGATGATAATGTCAATCTTCCCCCGCGCCAGATCGCGCACAATCGCCTCTTGTTCTTTCGGCGTGCGAAAGCGTGAGAGCATCTCGACAGTTACCGGGAAGGCGGCCATGCGTTTGCGAAAGGTGTCGAAATGTTGCTGCGCTAGCACTGTGGTCGGCACCAGAATTGCCACCTGCTTGCCATCCTGGACAGCTTTGAAGGCAGCCCGTAGCGCAACTTCGGTCTTGCCAAAGCCGACATCGCCGCAAACCAACCGATCCATCGGGGTTGGTTTTTCCATATCGGCCTTCACCTCGGCAATGGCCCGCAGTTGGTCTTCAGTTTCAAGATAAGGAAAACTGGCTTCCAGCTCGCGCTGCCACTCGTTGTCAGGAGCGAAGGCATAACCGGAGGTAAGTTGGCGTTGGGCGTAGAGTCGTAGCAGTTCTTCAGCCAGATTCTGTACAGCGGCTCGCACCTTGCGCTTGGTACGTTCCCAATCTTGCGTACCGAGACGGGTGAGCGTTGGTGGACTATCACCGGCGCCGATATAACGGGTGACGCGATCTATCTGATCAACCGGCACGTAAATCTTGTCTTCGCCAGCGTAGCGTAAGACCAGATATTCCCGCTCAACTTCACCAACTGTACGCCGGATCATGCCGTCGAAGATCGCGATCCCGTGTTCGATATGCACCACATAATCGCCGGGTTTCAGTGCCCGCAGAAACGCTGTACGATCAGCGGTACTGCTTTTGGGTCGCCGCTCGCGCAATGACCGACGCTGCCGAGTACCAAAAATCTCGCTGTCGGTTAGTAATGTCAGATTGAGGTCGGCAAGTGTAAAACCGGCTTCTAATCCGCCGTAAATTGGCACAAAGCGTCCCAGTGGCGTTTTATCCCTCAATCGTTCACTGACCAACTCCTGTAAGCGGGCTGCCTGCGTTGTGACGGTAATAACCAGCTCACCAGCATCGACTTGCTGAGCAATCGTATCAATGAGACGGCGCAACTGCCCACCATACAGCGGTGCGACCCCGAACGATGGTGGTGTGAGCGCGTATGGATACTCATTGTGACTGAGATCGGCGATCACCAGTCTAGACGAATCGCTTAAACCTAACTCGTTCCACTGCAAATAAGGACGTGGAAAATCAGGCGGCAGTTCACCAAGCGCTTGTAGTTGCGAGCGATAATTTGCCGCCTGAGCATCAATCTCTGCGGCGTGCTGCGCGAGCAGATGACCTTCCGCCAGGGCCACCAGACTCCCGGCGGGAAGATAATCTAACAGCGTGGCCGGCTGCGTGTAAAAGAAAGGGGCGTAAAACGCACGACCTTCAAAACGTTGACCGCTGGCGAGCTGCTCACGCGCAATCGCCCATTCTTCGCGCACTTCACGCCGCAGCATGCTCAAATCGAGCAGATCGATCTGGCGCAATGCCGCTTCACGTCGCCAGAACGGTATCTCGT
>NZ_JPIM01000066.1 GCF_000735195.1 Chloroflexus sp. MS-G | reverse complement strand
AGTCGGGGCCACTTCCTCATCCCCGCTTGCGGGGGGGCTAGGAGGGTGATAGACGGGCCGGAGGCCCGCGTTCCCAGGAGGGTGATAGACGGCTGTTATGTAGCACACTGATGCCGTTTAGGGAAACGATGGCATCATCACCAGATAGGAAGCACCGAATTGCTGTTGGCAGGTTTCAAAATACTCTTTACCTCTCGTTCCCCCGCTGTGCCGTACAGAGAAAGAGAATAACACGCTCTTGCTAAATGTGTTCAGGCGCGCTCCAGTACGGCCATTGTTTCCACGTGCGGAGTATGGGGAAACATATCATACCCCTGCACATTGAGGACACGATAACCAGCCTGAAGAAGACGTAGATCGGCAACCTGGGTGAGCGGGTTGCACGAAATATAGATAATCCGTTGTGGGGCAATGCGTAAGAGCTGCTGACAAACCTGCGGGCCAAGGCCGGTACGTGGCGGATCGGCGACAACAACTGACAAACTACCGGTCGGCTGTGCTTGCAAATATGCCAGGGTGTCAGCACAAATGGGATTAAAGTTGGTTACGCCATTAGCGAGCGCATTGCGTGCTGCAAAATCGACACTCTCGGCTACTGTTTCTACGCAATCCACACGATCTGCATGTGGCGCCAGATGTAAACCGATCGCGCCCACACCACCATACAGGTCTGCTACCCGCAGCGCTGGTTGGGGTACTGCAGCAGCCACTGCATCGCGAATCAGGCGGGGCGCCAGGTAGATATTGTTCTGGAAAAAGGTATTGGGGCCGATGAAGCAGGTGACGTCACCAATGCGCATCGCTAATTCGGCGGCGCCCCAATACTGACGTCGTTCTCCAAACGAAATGTCGGTGAGCGTGTCGTTGATCAACCAGTGAAAACCGATCACACCAGGTTGACTCAGCGCAGTTGTTGCCAGCTCGGCCATTGTCTGTTCCTCACATTGAGCGGTGGTAACCGCCGCCAGCAGCAGTTCGTCATTGGGATTGCGCCGCACCACAATGTAGCGTAAGCAACCAGTATGGGAGCGGATATCGTAATCGGGGATTCCCAGCGTGACGGCGCGTTGCCAGACATGCTGCGCCGCGGTAAAGGCTGGCGGCGGAAGCAAATGACAGGTTGTTAGCTCAACAATGTAATTGAACCGACCACGTGCACGTAGCCCGAAACGTCCTTTCGTCGCCACATAATCCATGCGTGTGCGATAGCCAAACGGATCAGGTGAAGGCACGACGGTCATCTCAGTAAGGACGATGCCACTCGCTGCATACAGCTCGCGCAATACCGCTACTTTTGCCGCGACCTGATCGGCATATGCTCGATCCTGGAACGCACAACCACCGCACTCCCGCGTATGCGGACAGCGCGGCTCGATGGGGTGACCGGCTAGCGCGTGGTTGATGATAGACTTGTGGAACGTTTTAACAGTAAAAGATGTCATACACCAGTCACGAAGAGAGAACATTAAACCCTATCGAAACGTCCTGTCGTCGGAGTAGAGGTGAAGTGCGCACTGCCCCTATGAGAAGGCAGAGTAGTGATCACGAGATCAGGCTATGCGAATGGTCGGGTGCTGCCCAGCAGTGCCAGCCCTACCCGTCGCGGTGCAGTGCGCTATGTCCATTGGTCGGAATGCACTTATCGGCGCAAAGCGCCGTCTTGTGCCGACAAGCATTCAGACAAGTGCTTATTGTCGTTAGATGGGATCGCTCTCCTCAATTTAAGGTATCCTCAGCATTGTTGCGCTGTGGACGAATAATCGACACTTGAGCTGCCATCCAACGCTGCAATGCTTCTTGGGGTGAGGATGCTACATCGAGTTCTTTCAGATCGATCCCAATGTGCGTTAATGTAAGGGCCACCTGTGATGAAATACCGGTCAGAATCACCTGACAGCCCAGCAGCCGTAGCGCCCGCACCGTTTGGGTCAAAGCATTGGCGACGGCGGTATCAATCACCGGTACACCGGCCACATCGATGATCACCAGGTTAACCCGCCGTTCGTACACCAGCTCCAGCAGACGAGACGTGATCTTCCCGGCGCGTCGGCTATCGATACCGCCCACCAGTGGCGCTAGGAGCACGCCATCAGCAATGCGTACCGCCGGGGTTTCGAGCTGGCTTACCAGTTCGAGCAGCTCTTGCTGTCGTTGATTTTGTTCGATTAACTCGCGCTGCTGCTGTTCAATAGCGACAGCCCGTGCTTCACTTTCGGCACGAGCTGCTTCAGCTCGAGCGGCATTGCGTTCAGCCTCGATGCGAGCCGAGTCGAGTGCAAAGCGGGCAGCCGCAAAGGCTGTCACTTGCACCAGATAGCTGGCAAGGATGGGTATGTTGGCGTATATGCCATCTATGATCCCATTTTCAAGCACATCACGGCCAAGCAAGATCAAAAGTATTGCCAACCCAACACCGGCGACCCATTGCGTGTTGGTTATGGCAACTGCAAATGCCAGTGGGGTAAAAATCACTATTGTCTCTTGCGTTAGGGGTAGCGCAGCCGCCACGACCAATGTTATGCCGGCTGTGGCAAAGAAACGGGCACCGTCCCAGCCCCGCCAGTAGAGCCAGGTAGCCAGGCCGAAAATAGCCGAAACAACCCATGTCAGGACGATGGTTAAGATCGGATCACCAAAGACGAGATTAAGCAGCCCTCGCACAAAGGTATAAGCCGCCATACCCGCCATGAGAATGAACGCCAACTGTCGTTGAGTAATTTTCACGTAGCCTCCTCACTGTTTTCATCCGAATCGTTGATCGATGATGCGTCGTACCGCGTCAATATCGGGTGGTAGCTCAATTGGCGGATTGGTGTACTGCCCAACCACATCGTGAAGAGTGCCTTCATGATACTCTACTTTGAAGCGACTGAATTTGAGTCCATGCGCCGTAGAGATGACTACGACTCGATCACTGCGCTTAATTTCGCCACGTTCAACCAGCTTGATCAATGCGGCAAGCGCAACACCAGTATGTGGACATGCATACGCCCCAGTGCGATCAGCACGGGCTGCGGCATCGGCCAGCTCTTGTTCGGTGGCCTGCTCGACGATGCCGTTAAAGCGTTGTAAGATACTGATCGCCCGGTTAATGCTCACCGGGTCACCGATCTGGATGGCACTGGCAGCGGTAGGCTGAGCCTTGATTGGTGCGTATTCCCGAAAACCGGTAAGGTACGAACGATAGAGTGGATTAGCGTTAGCGGCCTGCGCCGTCACAATTCGCGGCAGACGGTCGATCAAGCCGAGTTCGTACATCATCAACAGACCTTTACCCAGAGCAAACGTGTTGCCCAAATTCCCACCAGGAATAATGATCCAGTCTGGCACTTCCCAGTCAAACTGCTGAACGATCTCGATGCCAACGGTTTTTTGCCCTTCAATGCGGAGCGAGTTGAGCGAATTGGCCAGATAGATGCCATTATCAGGATTGGCAGTAATTTCGCGCACGATCCGCATGCAGCCATCAAAATCGGTATCAAGGGCCAACACCAGAGCACCATGGGCTACCGGTTGTACCAATTGGGCAATACTCACTTTCCCTTTCGGCAGGAAAACGATAGTGGGAATACCGGCTGCTGCTCCGTATGCGGCAAGTGCGGCTGAGGTGTCGCCGGTAGAGGCGCAGGCAATCGCCCGGACTGGCTTTCCCTCACTTATCATCTGTTTGACCACGCTCACCAGGACGGTCATGCCGAGATCTTTGAATGAGCCGGTATGCGAATTGCCACACATCTTGATCCAGAGATCTTCCAACCCGATCTCGCGTCCGAAGCGTTCAGCCCAGAAGAGATTGGTACCACCTTCAAACATGCTGACCACGTTGTCGTCAGACACAATCGGGCAGACCCATTCCTTCTTGCCCCAGACGCCACTGCCATACGGCCAGGTTGTGCGCATCCAGCGATCATCGAAGAGTTTTTTCCACTCTTCGGGGCTACGCTGTGCCAGGGCATTCATATCGTGCTGGACTTCCAGCAATCCTCCTGAGCGGCTGTAGTACACGATCTCAGTCAGGGGATACCGCTCCTCCGGATCATCCTGTGCGGCAAACCATGCGCGATAGGTTGTCATCGTCGTGCGCTCCTGCAATCTATTCCAATTCAGCCTGAATACACGCCAGCATCCGTTCGGCTTCAGTTCGCCAGAATCCGGCTGGGGCGAGACGTACATACGTGGTGAGTTCGGGAATGGCAGCCCGATTATGGTGATGAAAGCGGTGGAAGAGACCGCGTTGGAGATACGGCTCTGGCCAGTCGGGTCGCAGGCGGGTTGCCGTTTCGAGATCGCGGATAGCCGCATAGTACTCACCTAACTCACGCCCTCGGATGAGTCCACGCCGGTAGAGCGCTAGCGCGAGATCGGGCCACGCCGCTAATGCGCGATCAAATGCCTGCACGGCACGGCGATATACCTCCCGATCAATAGTGCGCAGACCAAGCTGGCAGAGGCCTACACCGTACAGATACCACCAGCCAGCCTGAAGCCGACGCCAGAGCGATGGTTGCGACGATTCACGCATTGTCTTCTCCGTATGAAGCGTCATCAGACGAAACGCGATGCACAAACGTTATCATACCATTGAATGGGCAACATGTGAGCGTGACCGCAGAGGCTATTCAGGGCTTTTCGCGGCGCCTGGAGGGGTACGGAACGCAGGGGGCACGCTGAGATCCGGTTTCTCGTATCAGAATTGGTATAACACCCTGGGTCTGCTATAATTGCTCTTGCATTGTGAGCTGTTTTGGCAGAGACTGCTGTGCAATCAACTCACACTCGCAGATAACGAAATACTGCATCGGCACTTGTTGCCAATGTTAAGGAGGGATGACTAATGCGGCATGTCCGCGCACTGTTGCTCGCTCTCTCATTGTTGGCGCTCGTGATCTCGTGTGGCGGTTATGTTCTTCTCAGTGAATTACGGGCAACCCCAGCAACCACTGGTGAGCCGGTTGAATTCGTTGTTGCACCTGGTGAAACGGCCAACGATATTGCTACCCGGCTAAGTGCCGCCGGTCTGATCCGCCAGCCAATGTTATTCCGCATCCTGGTGCGTTGGCGTGGCCTAGATCAGCAAATTCAAGCCGGTCGCTATGTGCTCAGCCCGACAATGACGATGAGTGAAATTCTGATGGTCTTGCAGAGTGGTAAGGTGGTTGACGACATTCAAATTACGATACCAGAAGGATTACGGCTGGAAGAGATAGCAACGATTATTGCTGCAGCCGGTCTGGTCAGCGAAGAGGAGTTTCTCGCCGTTGCCCGCAACGGTGATCGCTTCCGCGATGACTACTTTTTGCTCAGTAGCCTGCCCTCTGGATCAACGCTGGAAGGGTATCTCTTCCCTGATACTTACCGCTTTGCGCCATCAGCGGACGCCGAGACAATTGTGCGGAAATTGCTTGATCGTTTTGTCGAGCAGTACAGCACCATTGAGCGTTCGGTACGTGTCCCTGGCGTAACTGTGCACCAGATTGTGACGATGGCGTCGATTATTCAGCGTGAAGCAGTATTACTGAGCGAAATGCCCAAAATCAGTGCAGTGTTTTGGAACCGACTGAAGCCACAATTTGCGCCTACCGTCGGTGGTCTACTCGGCGCCGATGCGACAGTGCAATACGCCTTGGGCTACGATCCGGTTGAGGGCACCTGGTGGCAACGCGACTTGACCGTAGAAGAGCTGGCAATTCAAAGTCCGTACAATACCCGCGTTACGCCCGGTCTCCCACCAGGACCAATTGCCGCTCCTGGTCTGGCAGCACTAACTGCGGCTGCTCAACCTGATGAGTCGGCGCCATATCTCTTTTTTGTCGCCAGTTGTGAACGCGATGGTTCACACAAATTTGCAACGACAATCGAAGAATTTCGTGTCTATGAAGCGGAGTGGCTGGCGTGTCAATAACATCAGCAACTATGGCTGAAATTTGGTTGATCGGTGATCCGGTAGCCCATTCGCGTTCGCCAGCAATGCATAATTCTGCCCTGGCTGCGCTGGGCATTGCTGCGCGTTATCGAGCGGTTCAGACAACTACTGCCGAACTGGTCAGTCGCCTTGCCGAATTACGTCAACCAGGATTGCTTGGCGCGAATGTAACGCTCCCGCACAAACAAGCGGTGATGCCGTTGCTCGATGAGATTGAACCGATAGCTGCCAGAATTGGTGCGGTGAATACGATTGTGCGGCTATCTGATGGCCGTTTGTTGGGCACAAATACCGATGCACCAGGGTTGCTGGCCGATCTGGCGGCAGCCCGATGGACACCGACCGGTCAAGAGGTGGTTATCCTGGGAGCATCAGGTGCAGCACGAGCCGCAGCATTTGCGTTGGCTGATGCTGGGGTGAGCAGCCTGACCATTGTGAATCGAAGTCTCATGCGGGCAATTGATCTGGCAGCAGCAATTGCTGCCAATCAGCCAGCGTTGCGTGTTCGTGCACTGGCCCTAGGTGATTCGGCAGTGGACGAGGCAGTCGCCAGTTGTACTCTCTTGATAAACGCGACAGCACTGGGCTGGCGCGACAATGAGACACCCCTTCCCGATCCACCGGTCGGTACGCATTGTCTGGTCTACGACATGGTCTACCGTGAGACGACCCTCTTACGAGCAGCAGCCGCTCGTGGCGCACAAGTACGTGATGGGCGGGGGATGCTAGTAGAACAGGGAGCACTGGCGTTCGAGCGTTGGACAGGGCATACAGCGCCGCGAGCGTTGATGTGGCAGGCTGCCTTTGGTGTGGAGCACGGGCCATGATGGATGGATTGGTGATTGTGATTGGTCTGGTGCTAGGAAGTTTCCTAAACATCGTCATTATTCGCTTACCGCGTGAGCGACGGTTACTGGGTTGGCCGCGTTGTATTCGTACCGGCCAACCATTGCAATGGTGGCAGTTGTTACCGGTGTTGGGATGGGTACTACAACGTGGCCGGGCCGCCGATGGTCGGTCATTACCCGTCATCTACCCGCTCGTTGAGATTGGCAGTGCGCTCTGGTTGTGGCGGCTCTACGATCTATACGGTTTGGGGCCACTGTTTGCGTATCTGACGTTTGTTGGGGGAATCTTGATCATCACCGGTGTCGTTGACTGGCTCTACCGCTGGATCTATACGGTTGTCATTTTGGGCGGCGCCGTAGTTGCCTTTATTTGGGGGTCATTTGTTGGAGCAGGCTGGCGTGAATTGCTGCTTGGGGGCCTGATCGGTGGTGTTGGGTTCTTTTTTCTGTATCTGCTCGCGTTGATCTTGTTTCCAGGAAAATCAGCACCGTTTGGCCTGGGCGATGTCTATCTTGCAATCTTTATCGGGGCAGCCCTTGGTCTGCGCCATCTTGGGCCAGCATTGTTGTACGGTGTGTTTATGGCCGGGTTTGTGGCTGCTGGTATTTTGCTAGCCCGACGCTTCGGGCGACAGACACCAGAATACCTTCCTTACGGAGCGTATTTATGCCTGGGTGTGTTACTCTACATTGCTCTGGGTGGGTACCAGTTGACATGAGGGTAGATGATGATCGGCTTGATCCCGGCAGCAGGTATGGCTACACGTCTAGGCGCATTACCGTGTAGCAAGGAACTTTTACCGGTCGGTGCTTTTACGACACCGAATGGCTCGCGACCTCGTCCTGTGATCACCTATCTGCTGGCTCAATGGCAGCTTGCCGGTATCGAGCGGGCATTGATTGTGGTACGACCTGGTAAGTGGGATATTCTGAATTATTTGGGTGACGGTACTGCTTTCGGACCACGCCTGGGCTATTTGATCGTCCACGAACCGTATGGTGCAGCGTATACGCTTGCCGCCGCTCTACCATTCATACAAGGGCAAACGGTTGTCCTCGGTTTACCCGATGTCATTCTGGAGCCAGCAAACGTGTACGCGACCCTTATCGCTCATCATACCACAAGACAACCCGATCTCACGCTCGGTCTCTTTCCCTGCCCAAACCCGCAAACAGCCGATGTGGTTGCCTTAGATGTCGATGGCCGTCGAGTAACGGCTATTGTCATTAAACCTGCCCACACCGATTTGCGCTGGACGTGGATGGCTGCGATCTGGTCACCAGCAGTGACAGAAGTTCTGAACGAGGTGGTAGCAGAAGATCGAACCGCTCGTCAGCGTGGTGAGACGCGACCAGAATTGCACATTGGCGCTGTTTTTCAGGCAGCGATCGTGCGCGGTCTGGTCATCGAAGGAGTGACATTTCCACACGGTCAGGCGCTCGACATTGGTACGCCAATGGGCTGGTCACAGGCCTGTCGGTTGATGAGAGCGTAGGCTCAAGACTTCTCAACGTTTTCAACCTAACTGGCACAAAAGAGAGCAGAAGCGTGGGCGGAAGAGGCGAGTTACCGGTCTGAGTCTGGACAATAGCCTGTTCCCGGGTAACTCGCGATCATGTCCATCACTGTCGCGGTAGGGGCGGGTTTGGAACCCGCCCCTGATGGTGTTTTGACAGACCACACAATGGTTTTCAGCCGTGCATCCAGGCGACCGCAAGATCGCGCATCAGCGGAAGCAGGCATGTGATGTTTATCGGTGTTGCTCCGTTTTGAATAGTCTATGTATCAAAAGTCATCCAAAGCTGAGAACTCCGAAAATCCCTTTTCTAAACGCGGCCAGTGCCTTCATGTAATCATTGCTTGCGCTAAAGCGGAAGCTCTCTGCCGAGAACTTGAAGCCACTCGATGATAACTACACAGGTCGGAGATGTCATAACAAGCATTTAAAACACATCGGCCACCATAATCGTATGATCACGACCGGGGCCAACCGAGACGATGCCAAGCCGGGCGCCTACCAACTGACAGATTCGTGCGATATACGCCTGGGCTGCCTCTGGGAGATCGGCGAAGCGCCGGACATGGCGGGTCGGTTCTGCCCAACCCGGCAACTCTTCGTAAACCGGCTCGATCTGATCAAAGAGGGCCGTCGTCGTTGGCGGATATTCCAGAATTGCGTCGTTCAACTTATAGCCAGTACAGATTTTAAGCGTCTCTAACCCGTCAAGAACATCGAGTTTCGTAATTGCCAGGGTATCGATTCCATTGACTTGAGCCGCGTAGCGTGTCATGACCGCATCGAACCATCCTACCCGCCGCAAACGACCGGTTGTTGTCCCGACTTCAGCCCAGGGGGTACCGATCTGCCGCAGAACATCGGCAACAGCACCATCAACCTCGGTCGGAAATGGGCCTTCACCAACACGAGTCGTGTATGCCTTGACGACCCCAATCACCGAATTGATGCGCGTTGGCCCAATTCCACTCCCCTGGCAGGCACCGGCTGCTCCAGGCGGCGAAGACGTCACAAAAGGATACGTTCCATGGTCAATATCAAGTAATGCGCCCTGGGCACCCTCAAGCAACACCGGCAAATCCTTCTCTAATGCCCGTTGAATGATGGGATGAACATCAGTAATATGATTCGCTAGTCGTCGTCCATACTCTAAGTAGGTCAGATACGTATCGTGCAACGAAAGTGGGCGCGCATTGTACAAGCGGGTCAACAGACGATTCTTCTCTTCCAGTACCAGGCGTAAGCGGTTGAGCAGAGTCTCTTCGTGCAGGAGATCGCCCATCCGTATCCCTGAACGGCTCATCTTGTCGGCAAAGGCCGGGCCAATTCCACGACCGGTAGTGCCGATCTTTCCCTCACCACGAGCCTCTTCCTGCAACTGGTCAAGCTGAATGTGATAGGGCATAATCACGTGGGCGCGATCACTGACAAACAACTTCGCCGTTGATACGCCACGTGCCTCAAGATCGTCGATCTCTTTGATCAAGACTTCTGGGTTGATCACGACCCCAGGACCGATCACATTGACGATGCCCGGATCAAAGATTCCCGAAGGTACCAGATGCAGCTTGAAGGTGCCGAGATGATTAACAACCGTATGACCGGCATTGTTACCGCCACCATACCGAATAACCAGTCGTGCGCGGGCTGCCAGCAGATCAACCAGATGACCTTTACCCTCATCACCCCACTGAGCACCGATTAATGCAACAACAGGCATCGTCTCTCTCCTTGTGGTAGCATGCGTAGTATGTCTATTCCTTCAGCTATCCATCTCTGAACCACGATCAGGAACGCAACGCTGCACGCAGACCTGCGAGCGCCTCGTCAACGTGTTCTGGTTGAATGATCAGTGGTGGCAGCAAGCGAATAACATCTTCACCCGCTGTCGCAACCAGGAGACCGTGGCGATGGGCTGCTTCTCGCACGGCACTGGCCGAACCGGCAATCCGAATACCGCGCATCAAACCACGTCCACGCAGTTCAAGCACCTGATCAGAGTGGTCGGCAGCGAAATCGTGTAACGCCTCGTCAAAATAATTACTCACTTGCCGGACATGGTTCAGGAAGTTCGGATCGCTGATTTTGCGGAATACGACTGTCCCAACCGCAGTGGCGAGAGGATTCCCACCGAACGTCGTACCGTGATCGCCAGGATGAATTGTATCGGCCACATGCTGACCCATCAGGACAGCACCAATGGGTAAACCACCGGCCAGCGGCTTCGCGACGGTCATCATGTCAGGCTGCACACCGAGCTGTTCGTGAGCCCAAAGTGTACCGGTACGACCAACACCGCATTGTATTTCGTCAAGCACCAGAAGCGCACCGTACTGATGACAGAGATCACGTACCCCTTGCATGAACGTCGGCTCGGCGGCACGCAAGCCACCTTCACCCTGCACCGGTTCGATAACTACCGCGCAGACATCATGCCCCATCACTTCTGCCAGCGAGGCCAGATCATTGTAGCGAGCAAAGCGCACGCCAGGCATCACCGGCATAAAAGGTTCACGGTATTTTTCGCGAGCCGTAATCGCCACCGCCCCCATTGTACGACCGTGGAAGCTGCCATCGAAGGCGACAATGGTCGTTTTACCTTCACCGAAATGGGCACGCGCATAGCGACGCGAGAATTTGATCGCCCCTTCGATGGCTTCCGCACCGCTGTTGCAAAAGAATGCCTTGGCAAAGGCCGGACTACTTTGCACCAGCAGTTTCGCCAGCTCAATGGCCGGTCGTGTGTGGTAAAGGTTGGAAACATGGATCAGTCGTTCAGCCTGGGCATTGATCGCCTCAAGTACATCACGATCACCATAACCAAGCGCATTCACGGCGATTCCGGCCACAAAATCGAGGTAGCGACGACCTTCGCTATCGTAGAGATAGACACCCTCGCCGCGTTCGATAACGAAATTGGCCCGTACATAGCTCTGCAAGAGGTACTCGTGATCGGCCTGAATAATATCTGCGGCGCGCTCGCCGGTCATAGTCTGTCCTTTCCGTTCTAGTTCATGAGAACGCACAGCGCAATTATACCACCGGCAGCCGTTTGCAGGTATGTTCCTTGGGCTTTTGATCAGGCGCTACGATGGTATCCAAATGATTTTACCGGCTCTCTGCGATGGGGAACGTCAGCGAGACGACGTACAATAGTGGGGCTTTCAACGTGTTCGGTGGCTGTGCCACAGCACATGCCTGGTACCTGCTCATCTTCCCCCTGAGCCGTCACTCGCTGCTTGCGGAAGGGGAAGTGGAATGGAAAAGAACCTGGAACCCTCTCGCAATAGTCGCATGTGCTCCGAGTTTTTGATCAGGGTCTTATGGAAGATCAAAGGAAGTCCTATTCGGGAATCACCCCGTGGTACTATAGACGCCAGGCAAGGTTTCGGCTACGATACTATGTAGTGATCGTATTCTATATGCAATGAGGATTGCCGTGACAGCCATTATCCTCCAAACCCCGCCTGCCGATCCACTCAACCAGATCATTACGCTGCTCGAGCAATTACGGAACCGATTGCCATTCGCTGAAGAGGAATTAGCGTATCACACTCAACTGCGGGCGATGCTGGCCGAACAGCAAGAACAAAGCGCAGCAGCATTAGCTGCATGGCGGACAGCGCTGGCAAGACGTTGGGAATGCGAGGTGCAAGCTCAACGCCTCTACACCCATGTGCGCCAGCAGGTGATTGACGCTGTTGGCACCGATGCACCATGTTGGCAGCTCGTGGAAGAATCGCCAGCCGACGGTGCCTGGATGGCAACCGATCTGCTGAACAATCTACGTCGGCTGGCAATCGTTGTCGATCTGATCCAACCTGCACTACCGTCTCACAAGGCTATTCAGGCAGAGTTGCAGACGATGGCAGCGCGGTTGGCGCACGCAATTCAAGAGACAGAACGGTGCGAGGAAGAGCGTCGCAGAGTACAGGCCGAGCAGCGAATGCTGAACGAGCTGTGTCAACGGTCGTACCGGCGCACACGCCAACGGATCGCCACCCATTTAGGCGGGTAAGCGACTGTTGGGTTAGGTCGGTACTTCTGGCGCCAGGCGGGCCAGTTCACGGCGTAACTGGTTGATACGGGCAATGGTGTTACGCTGATCTCCAATACCAGTGATGAGATGGTGTTTTTTGTGTGCCAGTTCGGCGCAGGCCTCGTAAAAGCGGCTGGCTGCTTTGCTACGCATACGGTTGCGGAGCTGACCGCTAAACGATTTCGCGGCAACGTAATGAGCCGGTGAGATGATGCCAGCCGCTACCTCCTCGGCCAGATACGTCGCGATATATTGCTGTTCTCGCCGAATCTCCCAAATGACCAGCCCCAAGACGACAATCCAGGATGACCAGTCAACCAGCAAGGTCAGACCAAGACCGGTCAGACCAAATTCACCGGCCATGAAGACAGCCATCGTGTTGTGAAGAGCATGTAAACAAACCGCCAGCAACCATCCGGCAAAGGGAGAGATGAAACGGATCAACCGATTGGGATGCAGGCGAAACATTGCCAGTCCAAGCCCAATCCATGCTGTGTACACTGCATGCCCCCAGCCGCCCAGGATGACTCGTAAAATGAAGAGTGAGATCAGCCCACCAACACCATTTTCACTGTAACCAAAGAAATAGAGGTAAAACAGATTTTCAGTAGCTGCGAAACCGAGTGCAGTAATCGCAGCATAGAGCATGCCATCAAGGCGTGAGTCAAACTCTTCGGGGAAGGCAAGCATAATGATGACGACCGCAATCCCCTTGAGACTCTCTTCGACCAGCGGCGCCAGGAGCGTTGTTTCTGCCAGCTCGGCTGAGGCTTCACCGATAAAGATAGCCAGTGAGGCCTGTGCCAGACCCGTCCAGACAATTGCACCAGGTGTTGCCACAAATGCGCCCCACAGAAAGGCGCCAAACAGCAGAAGACGTGGCTCCTTCTCGAATCGGTCGAGCCAATAGGCAATCGCAGCGTATATAAAAGCCGGTACAAAACTGAGGATTGCCGCAGCGATAAACCCGATCATATCACGCCCTTTGTACTCGGTACCGTCTCGCCAAGACGCGGATCGATACGGGTAGCAGCATCAAGTGCACGTCCACATGCCTTAAACAACGCCTCGATCTTGTGATGATCATTGCGCCCGTACAGTACCTGTGCGTGCAGATTGAGACGACCGTTGAAAGCAATACTCTCAAACAGGTGAGCGATCAGATCGGTTCCTAACTGCCCCACACGCGGGGTCGCAAAATCGGCCTGCACGACACAGTAGGGGCGTCCCCCCAGATCAACGGCAACCAGGGCCAGGGCTTCATCCATTGGCACAAAGCTATGGGCAGTACGGACAATCCCGGCCCGCTCGGCCAGCGCCTGATCGATTGCGCGTCCCAGACAGATACACACATCTTCCGCCGTGTGATGTTCATCAACCTGAAGATCACCCTGCGCACGGACGGTAAGGTCAAAGAGACCGTGACGTGCCCACAGGGTAAGCATATGATCGAGAAATCCGATCCCGGTCTGTACATCAGCGTATCCACTACCGTCGATGGTAAGCGACAGTACAATACTCGTTTCGCCGGTGGTGCGCTCGATGGTTGCCCGCCGAACCCTATTCACTGCGCTGCTGACTTCGCTCACTGCTAAATCCCTCCGGATAACGACGACGTAATTTTTCGATATTAGCCGCCATGACTGCGCCAAGCGAAGCATCAAGCGCATCGCAGGCCAGCGCGGCGTACCAGAGAATATCACCTACCTCTTTCAACAGTTCTTCGCGCTCTAGAGGGTGACCGTGGAAGAGGTGTTTTTTGACCGTGTCAGCAAACTCACCGGCTTCACCGCTCAGGCCGAGTGCTGCATTGATCAAACGTTCACGAGCATCCAAACCGGCAGCCAAAGTACGCAGGGCCAGTTGTTGATATTGATCGGCATTCATGCCTGTTCCTCGCCTGAGATAAGCGCCAACAGCTCAGGTAAGACGTGTCGATTACTCCCGATACCTTCTTGATTGTAAATGGTTGGTGTGCCCTGCCAGTCGGTGTACGTCCCGCCAGCTTCAGTCAAGATCGGCAACAGTGCTGCAGCATCCCAGACGTTCATTGCCGGATCAAGGGCAACCTCGGCCCGACCGGTTGCGACCAACACATAGCCATAACAATCGCCCCAAGTACGGAAGAGCGCAGCACGGGCCAGAATACGCTGGAAAGCAGCCGCCTTTGCGTATCGCTCGTAGTCGTGAGCGGTGGTTCCAACGACCAGACTCTCGCGGAGGGTTGAAATGGACGAGACACGGCAGGGCTGATTGTTCCAAAAGCAGCCAAGACCTTGAGCAGCCGCAACCGTTTCGGCGAGCGCCGGCAGATGGATCACGCCAAGGACCGGCTCACCTTCGCGCAACAGGCCGATCAACACCCCGTAGAGCGGCACACCACGCACAAAGCTCTTAGTACCATCAATGGGATCAAGCACCCAACGGTAGGTTGCATGTTCGCTCCCACTCAGACCGTCTTCCTCACCGAGTACTGCATGATCGGGGTATGATGCCTGGATCATGGCCCGCAAATGGCGTTCGGCAGCGCGATCAGCGATGGTCACCGGCGATTCATCCACTTTACGCTCAACCGTGACCCCCCGTTGAAAATACTGAAGCGTGATCCGACCGGCTTCGTAAGCAATCTGGCGGGCAAAATCAAGCATTTTTTCAAGCGATGTACTCATTGGATCACCTCAGCCAGGGTTGCGAGTAGCACATCGGTCTGAGCTGGCGTACCGACACTAATCCGAATATAGCCGTTCAACAGTGGTGTCTGGTAATGCCGTACTAACACTCCACGTCGTTCGAGCGCCAATTTTAGCTGACGGGCATCACGCCCTTCGACGCGACAGAGAATAAAGTTCGCCAGACTGGGGAAGGGGGTCAGGTACGAAAATGTCTGGAGGCGGGCAAAGAGACGCTCGCGTTCGGCGACAATCGCCTGTACTCGCTGACGCAACTCGTCAGCGACAGCGAGCGAGGCAACTGCTGCCGCCTGCGCCGCAACTGATACGTTGTACGGCTGTTTGATCTTCCAAAGCTGCTCGCTCAACCAACGCGGAAAAAGCCCATAGCCAACCCGTAACCCAGCCAATCCGGCCCACTTACTGAAGGTGCGCAGAATCGCCAGATTTGGGTAGTAATCGAGCAGATCACTCGCACCGACCGGTGCGCGACCCGGTTCGGCGAATTCAATGTAGGCTTCATCAACAACGACCAGCAGGGGTAATTCGAGAATCTGCAACAATTCGTCACGTGGCAATGGGTTACCGGTCGGATTATTGGGTGAAGTGAGAAAAATGGCTTTCGCGCCCTGCGCCGCAGCCTGAACAATCGCCGGTAGATCGAGACTGAAATCGGCGCGACGTGGAACACTGATCACCCGACCCCCACAAATACCGGCATCAAACCGGTACATCCCAAAAGTGGGTGGACAATCGATAATGGCATCACCGGGATTGATGATCAGGCGTAAGACCAGATCAATCAGTTCATCGGCGCCGGCGCCACAGATAATTTCATCGGGTGAGCGCCCCGTATACGCAGCCAGTGCAGTGCGTAACGCTGTTTGTTCGGGGTCAGGGTAAATATGGTACGTTGTTGTCGTTTGTAAGGCAGCCAATGCCGCCGGTGCGGGGCCATACGGATTTTCGTTTGCGTCGAGTTTCACGATCTGCTCAACCGGCAGACCGAGACGGGCAGCCAATACCTCGAGCGGCACAATTGGCGTATACGCCTCGAGGTCAGCGATCTCAGGACGAACAAGATGGGGCATAACGGACATCATAGCAACTCCGTGGCGGCAAGACAGAGCACACCGAGGTGTATGATACCATAGGCCAGCGGAGCGTGGTATAATTCAACCCTTGAACAGTTGAATGACAGGGAGGGAAGTGATGACCTCACGAGCATTAGATCGGCGCGCAGCGTTGCGGGCCGAATTGCTCGGTCTCGTGCGAGAGCATGTGCCCGATGAAGCAATAGAAGCGCAAATTGAAGCTTTACTGGCTGAAGTGCTGGCTGATGAACCGGTTGCTGACCCACAGCCGGTCGTAGCTGACCATCTCCCTCCCGATCAGCGGATTGTCGTTACCGGTATGGGGGTCATCTCGCCGTTCGGTGTCGGGATTGAACCATTTTGGTCTGGTCTGGCAGCCGGAAGAAGCGCCATTGGACGGATTACCTTCTTTGATCCGAGTGACTACCCCTGTCAGTTGGCCGGTCAAGTCAACGACTTCCAACCCCAGATGTTTATCGAGGCCAAAGAGGCCCGCCGGATGTCACGGGCTGGCCAGATGGCTGTTGCCGCAGCACGTATGGCTGTCGAACACGCTCGTCTCCCACTCGAACGAATGGCCCGTGATGAGATCGGGGTCTTGATCGCTAGCGGGACGACCTCGATGCCAGACGTTGAACAGGCAATGATCACGTTAGTTCAGCGTGGTGGCATGAAAATCAGCCCCTTCTTCATTCCGGCAGCGTTGCCGAATATGCCCTCCAGTCAGGTCGCAATTCAATTAGGTCTACGCGGTTACACCACAGCGATCTGTACGGCCTGTGCAGCCGGTGCTCAGGCAATTGGTGAGGCCGCCGAGGTGATTCGCCGTGGAGATGCTGAAATTATGCTGGCCGGTGGTACCGAAGCACCGATCACCGAACTTAGTCTGGCAGCATTTTGCGTGTTACGAGCACTCAGTACACGTAGCAACCACGAACCCACCCGAGCGTCTCGACCATTCGACGCACTCCGTGATGGGTTTATCCCCGGTGAAGGAGCGGCTGTATTAGCACTGGAACGGTTAAGTAGCGCACAACGACGTGGAGCGCCCATTCTGGCCGAATTGATCGGGTACGGTGTATCGGCTGATGCTTATCACGTGACTGCACCTGACCCCGATGGCGAGGGGGCGGCTATGGCGATGCGACGAGCATTACAACAAGCACGTCTAGCGCCACAGCAGGTCGATTACATTAATGCCCATGCCACCAGTACGCCAGCCGGCGATATTGCCGAAACTCGTGCGATCAAAAAGGTATTCGGTGAGTATGCCTATAGTGTGCCCATAAGCTCGATCAAATCGATGATTGGTCACCTTACCGGCGCTGCCGGCGCAGTGGAAGCAGCAGCAACTATTCTGACCCTTCACCACGGCTTGATCCCACCAACGATTAATCTCGAACATCCAGACCCCGAATGCGATCTCGATTATGTTCCGAATATCGCACGTCAGGCGGAGTTACAGGTCGCTATTTCTAATTCGTTCGGATTCGGTGGCGTGAATACCGTCCTGGCTTTTCGCAAAATGTCATAATCAGATACACTGAACAACAACAGGATTCCTTTAGACCTTAATCCATGTGGCACATACACGGTCACGAATGGGCTATTGAACAACTGCGGAGCAATATTCGCACTCAGCGTGTTGCCCACGCCTACCTCTTTGCCGGCCCATCAGGGATCGGTAAATCGTTGCTGGCCCTTCGGATGGCCCAGGCATTGCTGTGCGAGCAACAAACCGGTGATCCCTGCCTGCAATGTCGAACCTGTCGTCGAATCGAACGCGAGAGTCATCCTGATGTCCGTGTTGCCAGTATGGCAACCCAGGCCTCCGCCGCCAAGGCCGAGGAAGCCGCCCGCCAGAAAGAATTGAAAATTGCAACTATCCGCGAGTGGCAACGTGATCTGGCTCTGCGTCCGTATGAGGCATCACGGCGAATTTTGATCCTCCACGATGCTGAACGGCTGAGCGAGGAGGCGGCTAATGCGATGTTGAAGACCCTGGAGGAGCCACCCGACTACGCCACCCTCTTGCTGGTAGCCCACAGCAACGACCTCCTGCCAACGATTGTCTCGCGCTGTCGGGTCTTGCGTTTACGCCCATTACCACGTGATCAGATCGCAGCCGCCTTGCGTGCCCGCGGTGCGTCGCCGGAGCAGGCCGATACGCTGGCAGCCTGGAGCAATGGCCGGATCGGGTGGGCGATCAACTTGCTGAACGATCCGGCTGCCCAAGCGACCCGCCGTGAGCGATTAGACGTATTCATTGGATTACACGAGGCCGATATGGCCGCTGCGCTGCAATGGGCTGAACAACGAGCCAAAGAGTACCGGTCCGGCGATCAGGCAACGGTGCTGGAATGGCTTGATCTGTGGCAGAGCTGGTGGCGCGATCTCCTTTTCGTCGGCGCTGGCTGCGCGGAAGCGGTGACGAACATTGACCGGCGCGCAACATTGACCCGACTGGCACAGCAGATACCACCGGCAGCAGCGTTTGCCTTCTTGCAACAAATTATCACAGTGAGTCAACAGTTGCACGAGAATGTGAATCCACAACTGGCTATCGAGCATCTGGTCTTGCATTTCCCCCGCTCTGGCTCATGGAGGAATGTGACATGAACTCAACATCGATTTTCGATCTCCACGCTGCGGTTATTGACGATTATCGTCAGTTTGTCGAGTCATTCATCCATATCGCCGATGATCGGATCCGTGCAGCAGTTGAGCGGACGATTGCTGATCAGCGGCTATGGCCAGAGCCATTAGTGCAGGTAAGTCCGGCATACGCTGCGGCGCCTACTGTTGATGAGCTGGCACAAGATGGAATCATTCAGCCAGAAACGGCTCACTTCTTCCGCACGCCAACGAACCAACCATTTCGTCTCTATCAGCATCAGTATGACGCACTTCAATGCGCGCAGCGACGGAAGAGCTTTGTCGTTACCAGTGGTACCGGTTCCGGTAAAAGTACATGTTATTTCTTACCCATTATCGATAATCTGTTGCGCCATCGCGACACAGTCAATGGTGTGCAGGCGCTGATTATTTATCCAATGAACGCGCTGGTGAATTCGCAAGAGCAGGCATTACAACAGCTTGCAAACCAGTACCGTGAACAGTACGGTTACGAGTTCCCGATCCGATTTGCGCGCTATACCGGCGAAACCAGTGAAGATCAGCGCGACCAGTTGCGTCGCAATCCACCTCACATATTGTTGACGAACTTCGTAATGGCTGAACTGATGATGGTGCGGCCTGATGACCAGTTTCTGATCGGCGGTGCAGTGCAGGCGTTACGTTTTCTGGTGTTCGATGAGTTGCATACCTACCGCGGCCGCCAGGGGGCTGACGTGGCGATGTTGATCCGACGCATAAAGCAACAACGGTATGCGGCAAAGGACATTCTGCACATCGGCACCTCGGCTACTATGGTCGCTGGTGCGAACACCTCGGCGACTGATCGACGGCGCGTCGTAGCCGACTTTGCGTCACGTTTCTTCGCACACTCGTTCGAGGCCGATCAAGTGATCGAAGAGACCCTCAAACCGCTAACGATTGGGGGACCACCGACAGACACTGAACTTCGAGCAGCATGGGAAACTCCGCTGCCGCCGGCCACTGATAGTACAAGCTGGGATGTGTTGCAGCGCCATCCACTGGCACGCTGGATCGAATTCGCGCTTGGCGTACAGACCGACACCGATGGCCGCCTGGTGCGCCGATCACCGCGCACGCTCAGCGAAGCCGCGCAAGAACTGGCCGATCAGGTTGGTCGAACACCAGAGGAGTGCCGGCAGAAGATTCAACAGATGCTGGAATACGGTAGCACTATCAATCGTCCTGGCGGCGGAAAGGCATTCGCGTTTAAGTTACACCAGTTCATCTCGCAGAGCAACCGGGTGTATGCCACGCTTGAAGACCGCCAGACCCGCGAAATATCACTCGATGGTCTGATCCGTACCAGCAATCAGCGACTGTACCTGCCCCTTGTCTTTTGTCGTCATTGTGGTCAGGAGTACTATGACGTTCTCGTTTACAACCGTGATGTGCTGCCCAACCTGAACGAGCAGATGCTCATCAACGGTATTGACGATAACGACGACAGTGAGCAACGTGGTTATCTGATGCTGCCCCTGGAATCGGACGACTGGAGTGATGAAAAGATCCCTGACGAGTGGTGCGACGCGAAAGGCCGCATCGAAAAACATTGGCGTACACGGATCCCTAGACAGGTGTGGGTGTCGGCAGATGGTCGATTCAGCGAACAGCCATTCTCTGCAGGGCAACGAATGTGGTTTCAACCACGTCCTTTTACGATCTGTCTGCGCTGTGAAAAATGGTACCAGGGCAGAACGAGTGAGTATGCGAAACTCAGTTCCCTCTCCAGTGAGAACGTGTCGAGTGCGACTTCCATCCTCGCGATCTCGCTTTTACGGCGTGCTGCCGAATCTGGCGATAGCAACACCGTATACGACCGCCTGCTCTCGTTTGTCGATAATCGCCAGGATGCTTCATTGCAAGCCGGCCACTTCAACGATCTCGTCCATATTGCGGTGATTCGAGCCGCTCTGGTTGAAGCCCTGCGCACACACCACGAGCTACGCGACAGCAATGTCGCCAGGGAGGTAGTGAAGTCAAGCGGTCTTACCTTGCGAGATATTGCCAGAAGCACAGAATTGCGTGAAGGTACCCCAATGGCGCGGCGAGTCTGGCAAACGTTCACCGATCTGATTGAATACTGGCTCTACGAAGACCTCCAACGCGGCTGGCGGAGTATTGTCCAGCCTAATCTTGAACAACTTGGTCTGCTTCGCATCGAATACGAGGGGCTGCACGAGTTCTGTACTGATGAGAAGGTGTGGCAGGGATCGCTACAGCGTATTCCGCCAGAACGACGGGCAAACATTGTGCGTTACCTGCTCGATACGATGCGTCAGCGACGAGCAATCGATACGCGCTGTCTGCAAGGAGATTACCAGCGCGAATTGCGTAAACGAGTCACGAGCGATCTGAACGAGTTCTGGGGGTTTGATACCGAGGATGGGAACGATTTTCAGGCGGCGACGTATGCACAAATCCGTGGGACATCGAATAAGCCGGTGAATGGTATCTCTCTGAACTGGAAGAGCGCATTTGCCCGGCAATTACGCAAGGTTATGCGGCTTGATCAGGATACGTATGAAGCCATCATTCGCGAGCTGCTCGAACAACTGGTCGCTTATGGTATGGTTACCCGCCTATCCCCCATTGTCGATCATCAGCGCTTTCAACTCAACGCTGCCTGTTTGTGCTGGCGACCAGGAACAGACGGATCGGAAAGCACCGGCGTGAACGGTGTCGCTGACCTGCTCGATAGTAACCGACATCCCCGCCGACCAAATTCCTTCTTCCGAAATTTCTACCTGCAAAAGGCCGAAGCAATTGCGGCATTGGAAGCCCGTGAACACACTGCACAGGTTGTAGCCCAGGGCGAGCGTGAACGGCGGGAAAAGCGCTTTCGCTGGACAAAAGCCGATCAGAACGATCCGACACTGAACCGGCGTTTACCGTTCCTGGTCTGTTCACCAACCATGGAACTAGGCATTGACATTGCCGAACTTTCGCTGGTTCATCTGCGGAACGTTCCGCCGACACCGGCCAACTACGCCCAACGCAGTGGTCGTGCGGGTCGTCAGGGGCAACCAGGATTGATCATCACGTACTGCCGGGCCAATCGGCCACACGATCAATACTTCTTCCGCAATCGGAAAGAGATGGTGGCCGGGAGTGTGCAGGCGCCGCGCATTGACCTGACCGGTGAAGCACTGGTGCGTGCCCACCTCCATGCGATATGGCTCGCCGCAGTACGTCTGCCACTCGGTAACTCGATTGGGAACATCATCGATCTCAATCACCCTGATCTACCGCTCAACCCGAATGCTCTGCACCAGATACAGCTTTCACCGGCCAGTTTGCGTGAGGTGCGTGAACAGGTAGTTGCTGCACTCTTAAGCGAAGATTTGCGGCATGATGCACCATGGTACAACGAGCGTTGGCTCGAGGAGGCGCTTGACGAAGCGCCAAGACGATTTGATGAGGCTTTTAATCGCTGGCGTGAACTGTACCGAATCGCCCTCCGCCAATTAGCAGATGCAAGTGCGCTCATCAACAGTAACGACAAAGATAATCAGGAACGCGGAAAACGTCTACAAAACGAAGCATTGCGTCAGCGCAACTTGCTCTTGCAGACCGATGTTGCCAGCGAGGAGAGTGACTTCTACCCATACCGCTATCTGGCTAGCGAAGGCTTTCTCCCCGGCTACAACTTTCCGGCTCTGCCGGTGCGGGCATGGATTCAACGCGGTGAGGGTGAGTTTATTCCCCGTCCGCGTGTTTTGGGATTACGCGAATTTGCACCCGGTAACTACATTTACCACGAGGGAGCAAAATGGGAAGTAACCGGCTTTCGCGCCACCTCCGCTAGCCTGCACGACCGTCGGATGGATCGGAAGCTCTGCTATACCTGTGGTGCGTTTACTACACTCGAGCACGATTTGTGTCCGGTTTGCCAGACCCGCTTCGATGGCAGTAACAGTTATCTGGCCCCACTCCTCGAAATGCCAAATGTAACCACCCGTCGTCGCGAGCGGATCACTTCCGATGAGGAAGAACGGCGTCGCCGTGGGTTCAAACTCATCACCACATTCCAATTTGCTCCACAAGCAACGCGGCAGCTTAAGGCGCAAATCGTCAATGGAAATACACCGCTGATCGATATGATCTACGCTCCTGCGGCAACCGTTCTCACGATTAACAAGGGGTGGTTGTTTGCTCGAGAGCAGGGCTTTCTCGTCAATCTGAACAATGGTGCGGTCATCGGCGAAAAGGAAAAACCCCAATCCATCGAAGCGGAGGGTCCGCCATACACCGAGCCGGTAGGAACAAGAGTGTTCCTCTACGCTCAGGAGACCAAAAACATTCTCTTAATACGGTTCCGCGTCCCAGAGTGGCGTCATAGTTCTAAGTTCTGGACAAGCCTGAAATATGCGTTACTGTTCGGATTGGTCGAGGCATTCCAGCTTGACACCAACGAGATTACCACTGAAGTCGTAGGGCGTGATGATTGGCTCTCACTCATGTTTATTGAAGAGAGTGAAGGTGGTGTTGGCGTGTTAAGGAGGTTGATAGAAGAACCAGACGCATTTCAGCGTATGGTGCAGGCTGCTCTCGATCTCTGCCATTTCACGACCGAAGGTCTAGACACGAAACCCGAATGCACCGCAGCTTGCTACGACTGTTTACTCAGTTTCTCGAACCAACGCGAAATCTTAGATATTGACCGTCATCACATTCGTGACGCTTTGCTCCAGTTACATCACGCCCAGCTTCAGCAAGACTACAACCGGCGCACGTATGATGAACAAGTTTCCTTCTTGCTGGCCCAGATCGATCCCAAATCCGAGCTTGAGCGGCGATTTCTGAAAACGTTGCAGGCATTGCATGCGCAACTCCCCGCTAGTGCGCAAGAGCGGATTGACGACGTACATTGTGTCGTTGACTTTTTCTACGATCCAAATATCTGCGTGTTCTGTGACGGTAGTGTTCACGATGAACCACACCAGCGTGCGCGTGATGAGCAGGTGCGACGTGAACTCCGTGCGCATGGGTATCGAGTCATCGTTATCCGCTACGACCGTAATTTGGAAGAACAGATTCGGTCGTACCCTGATGTGTTTAAGGTGTAAGCGTATAAGGGGTGCACATTTTCAGCACCTTGCTGAATGCGTTACGTTACAAGCGGATAGCAGATGAATCGTATGCAATCCCTGCTCAGTGTACGTGAATTGAATATAACCCTTGCTACCAAGCCCATTCTGAGCGGAATCACCTTTGATCTGCAAGCGGGTGACATCCTGGGAGTAGTGGGTTTGCGCAGTGCGGGGAAATCGGTGCTCTTGCAGGTGCTGGCCGGTATCCATCCACCGACAACCGGTGAGGTACGGATTGAGGGTATCACGCTGGAATGGCGAGCGCAGGTAGCGCAACGGCTCGGTATTGAATTCGTGCCCCAAACCCCGCCCCTGGTTGAGTTAATGCCGGTACTGAACAATATCTTTCTGGGGCGTGAATATGGCCGAAGACGGCTTGATCAGGCAGCGATGGCAACAATTGCGTATCAGTGGCTGGAACGATTTGGATTGCCGCGCAGTCTTGCCCACCAACGCACCGGTGATCTGAACGAAGAAGAAAGACAACTGGTTGCACTTATTCGCGCATTCGTGCGTCCGTTCCGTATTCTGATCCTCGATGAATCGTTCTCGGCACTGAGTTTCGCCCGCCAGCAGGTTGTCTTGCAGTATCTACGTGAACGGGCCGCAACCGGCGTTGGCATCATTCTCAGCAGCGACGATCTCAACCTGATCTTCAGCATTACCAACCGACTGCTGGTCTTGTACCAGGGTCGGCAGGCCGCCTTACGTACAACCGCCAACACCACACCACGCGAAGTTGTCGAGCTAATGGTCGGTTCAGTTCGTCAGGAGCGCGTCACACCCCTGATTTGGGCTTTTGAGAATTACTATCAGGCCCAACAACAAGCCGAATCGCTTCGTCAGCGCCAACAACAACTGCAACACAACCTGGCCGAGCAAGACTCACTCAATCGTGAGTTGGTACGGCAATTACAAACCCAAATGACTGCGCTTGATCAACTTAATCGAGCATTGCAAGAAGCCAATCACCGGCTCATCGTCGAACGCGAAGCCGAACGTAAAGCGTTGGCACGCGAGCTGCACGATCAGGTCATTCAAGACTTGCTGAGCTTCAACTATCAACTCGAACATGTTGAAGAAGAACTTGAACAACCGACCGTTCTGGCCGAGTTGCAGAACATCCGGCACGGTATTCGTGAAGTTGTAGCGATGTTGCGTCAGATATGCAGCGATCTACGCCCCCCGACACTCGACAGTCATGGCCTGGCTGCCGCACTACGTTCTCTGGTAAGTCAGTGGAGTGAACAAACCGGTATTCATGTTGAGCTGAACCTGGTTGAACCGCTGGATCGCTGGTCAGAGACCATCGAACTCACTGTCTTTCGCATCGTGCAAGAGGGATTGAACAATGTACGCAAACATGCCCGTGCCAGCCAGGTATTCCTGGAGGTACGTCGTACCTCAGCTGCAGGGATCATGGTTCGACTGGCCGACAACGGACGTGGAATGGAGACACCGCCTGATCTGCGCAGTCTGTCAGAACAGCGACACTTTGGTCTGATCAGCATCAGTGAACGGGTTTCACTACTGCGCGGTACGCTCCAGATCGGCCCTTCAAGCTGGGGCGGGTTAGAACTTCAGGTAGAGATTCCTAACCCGGCGCCCTTTCCAACCACCGAAGGGATCGGCATCAACTAGAGCGCTTTGTGCTTACGCTGGATGGCATCCTCGACGACCTGACGAACTGCAGCGGCATCGAGGTCTTTCTTATCAAGGAAGGCCAGGGCGCCAGATTCCAACCCTAAACGACGGAATTCGCGATCTGGGTATGCACTGATCAGCACAACTCGCGCACCAGGCTGAAGGGTCTTGATCCGACGCAAACATTGAATTCCGTCACCATCGTTTAGAATGACATCAATAAAAATCAGATCGGGCGTTATCTGTTGCAGTAATTGCACCGCCTGGTGACAGTCCTCGGCGTCGTACAGCCAGGCATCGATACAAGCTTTCGCGATCATCCGCTTGAGTTGCACACGATACCGTTCGTTATCGTCGATGACCAAAACTGTCAGAGGTACTGTACTGGTCGTTAGTGGTTCACGATGCTGAACAACGTCGAAGCCTGTCTCGGCAAGAAGTTCGGGATGCTGAAGGGCAAACTGATAGGCTTCAAGCCGACTACTCACATTAATCGCCCGGTAGAGCGCTGTCAGATGATTCTCGACCGTCTTCACGCTGAGACCCATCTCCTGGGCCATCCGCCGATTATCATACCCCTGCACAATCAGCCGTAAGAGTTCGCGTTGACGACGGGTCAGGGCCGTCTGCGGCGAATGGGTAAGCTGAGGGGTGGCCTGAATGAGACGGCTTAGCAACGGGCCGGATATCCAGTTACCGCCAGCGATAATCCGTTGGACTGCCAGTTGCAGGTCACTGAGCGGCTGATCTTTCAGGTGATAACCATGGACACCGGCTGCTAGCAGGCCAATGACATAAGATTGATCATCGTAGGCGCTAACCACCAGAATCTTCATTGCCGGATAGGTCGTATGAATATGGCGGATGGTCGCAATGGGATCGAAGTCCGGCATCGCTACATCAACAACCAGCAGGTCGGGTTGATGTTGAGCCAGAACGGCCAGCAGTTGCGGGC